>JBOGOY010000100.1:0-8982 GCA_050748185.1 Pyrinomonadaceae bacterium | reverse complement strand
CCTGCTGGCCCTGCGCTCGCCGGTCGTGGACGGGCACGCGCTCGTCGTGCCCTTGCGCCTGCGCGACCCGCGGGGCGTGTTCTCCGCCGACAACGTGGAGGTGGCCGAAGCGAAGGCCATCAGGCTGCCGCTCGGCGGGGTCGGGATCAGGAGCATCGAGTACGACGAGTGCCGGAAAGCTTTCCGCGTTATCACCGGCGCCGCGGCCAACGGCGAGAAGGCGGACTTCAAGCTCTGGGAGTGGGACGGCGACGCCGCCCGGCCAGCCTTACGCGAGACGGGCGCGTTCGACCGCCGGCACAAGCCCAAAGGCGTCACGCGCGTTTCTTCAGCGGGCCGCGACTTCACCTTCATCGTCTTCGACACGAGCGGCTATGCGGCAACGGATTAGGGGAGGTGTTTTCGCCTCCCACAGTTCGTCCGTGTGCCGTCCAAATTCGGCTTCTCCTCCCGAAATGCGCCGAAGGAATTTCACTTGTGCATCTTCCGTCGTTCATCCCACCATAGACTACCTGCGGCCGTCGGCGTGCTGCTGCTTCTTTCCACCTTCGCGTCCGCGCAGGATGCGACCGACCAAGCAGGGCTGCCCAGATTTCATCAAGTGAGCGAGAGGCTGTTCCGCGGCGGTCAGCCCCGCGCAAGCGGCATTCGGCGGCTGGCCGAACTCGGCATCGACACCGTCGTCAACCTGCGCGGCGCGAGCGCCCGCACGCGCTCGGACGAGGCCGAGGCGCGCTCCATGTGGCTGAATTACTTCAACGTGCCGCTGCCCGTGTGGGGTCGCCCCGAGGACGCGCGGGTGTGCCGGGTCTTCGAGAGCATCGCCGCGCCGGAGAGCGGGCGGGTCTTCGTCCACTGCAAAGACGGCGTGGATCGCACGGGCACGGTCGTCGCGCTCTACCGCATCAGTCGAGAAGGGTGGGCGTCCGGCGACGCACTCACCGAGGCCGAGCGCCGCGGGATGCGGCGGATTCAATACTGGGTAGTGGGGCTTTGCCCAAAAATTCGGTCAAAGCCACGAGATAGTGTGGGAGCGTGATTATGTGTGTCCGCTATCTTGAAGCCATTTTGAATTTTTAGGCAAAGCCCTTCTTCACTCTGGCGCGGCAGAAGTGCGTCTCATTCTCCGCGCAACTTTGCTTGAGTGCTTATCAGTCTTGACCGTAATCCGCTGCACGTAGACACGGGTTGTCGCCGCATTCTCATGATCCAAGGCCTCCTGCGTATCTTGGAAGCTGCCGGTCTCCTCGGCCACGATCCGTGCGTAAGTATGGCGAGTCTGGTGAATATGGATATGTTCTATCCCGGCTTCTCCGGCATAGAGCTTCAGGTTCTCGGCAAACGAGCGTGACGACAAGGGTGCCCCCGGTCGCCCCGCCCGGTCGTGCCTCGTCCACAATGGTCGATCACTACCCATGACACTCTTTCTTTGCGCCGCCATTAAGTAAGCGAACAAAGCCTCAGTCACAGAAGTGTCGTCCACTTCCCGGCCGACGAACTTCCCGCCCTTGCGCCGGTACTTGATGATGAGCTTGCCATCCTTGTCCGAGAGGTCTTTGCCCCGCAGGCTGATGACCTCATTACGGCGCAGCCCCGTCAGGAAAAAGAAGAGCAAAAGCGCATAGTCACGCTTGGCGACGACGGAGCCTGAGTCGGCGCGCGACTTGACCACCTCCAACAGCCGGTTCATCTCGTCATCCGTGAGAGCCTTGACCGATTCACTCTGATAAGGCTGCGGGTAGCGTGGACGGGCTTGCGCCGCCGGATTGCTCCTTATATATAAGGAGAGTTGCGGGTCACTCATCAGCCACTTATAAAAGGAGGAGACTCGCGAGATGCGCGCGTAAACGGTCGCCGGTTTCTGCCCCTTTAATTCCAAGTATAAGCGCCACCTCTGGACATCTTCGGGCGTGATGTGGTCGGGAGCTTTTTCTGAGAAAGCGAAAAATGCGGAAACGGCCTGAATCTTATCAGCCAGCTTTGCGTGTCGCTCGAAGGTCTCGGCGCGGGTCGTGGCCTCGGCCCAGAAGTCGACAGCATGGCGGATGGCCGCTCCTGAATCAGCTAGGACAAGGGCTTGAGAGTCGTTTTCGGTCATCTGGAGACCTTAACATAAGAAGGCCAAAAGGTTCCACTTCTGTCATGGTAGAGGAACCAACAGCAAATTTTTGCCCATTATCACCAATATCATTGGTATAATGGGCCGAATGCCTGCTCACCTCCATTTTCGTGAAACATTCGCGAGCCGAAGCAGGTCCACTTCCCCGTGAAAGCTCGACGCCGACGCACTCGCCGCCCGGACCCGCTCGCCACCCTCGACGGCGTGCGCTCAGTCTTCGGCGCGTTACGTGAGCGCTGCCCCGCCCTCATACCCAACTCGGAGCAGAAGTTAGTAAAGTTACTCGAAGCCGTCCGCCACGTCGAACGGCGTCCCTCGACAGATACCTTGCGGGGCCGGCCCCCGGCTTGGCCCCGCGAGACGCTGCTCGAAGTAGCCAGCCACCTGAGGACCGTTTTGGAGCGTGAAACACGGGGGCGAATCTCGCTCCAGAGCTTCGCCGGGCAGTACCTGCGCCTGCTCCGCTTCCCGCCCGACATCCAAGCGGCGCTCGCGCGGGGCGACCTCAACTTGAGCGAAGCGGCGCAACTGGCCCGCCTGACGGCCCACCGGCTCGAGGTCTCGGCACAGCAGGCGACCCTACTCCGGGCTGAGACGCTGCGCTCTCACGTCATGCTGAAAGGCACGGAGAAGACAATGCGCGCGCGCGTCCGCGAATTGCTCGGCGAGGTGGTCCAAGTCTCCTCGCAGATAATGGTACAGTCAGTGCAGAAGGCTGACGACCTCTTGGAAGTCGACCCTTCGGATAAGCGCCATCTCTTCTACGAGGAGATGAAGCGCCTCTTCTACGCGATGCGGGAAATAGAGCCGGAAGACGTGGACGACGACTCACTGGAGGAGTTCATGAAAGCCGCCGATGGGCTTTCACATGCTATCTATGCCATCGAACTGAAGCGTCAGAAACGTGAACAGAAGCTCAGAAAATTGGTCACCTGAAACGCCAAAACAGCCCTCCATTCAGTAAGTTTTATGAATATCGGGCCTTTGCGAACCTCCATTCAGCAACATTGGTGAAGCTGAGAGTTCACTATCACTTGTCTGTAAACGCCTGTGGGCGCATGCCTTATCCCGAGCTTGCATGATCTCTTCTGAATGCCCGTTCAGCATCTTTCATGAAGATGTACAACTGGACTAAATGGTTCTGCGGCTGACTTTAAATGTACGACTTCTCTCTTCTGCTCGAAGCCGACTTTAGCAATCGTTATGAAGAGGCACAGCCACTTAGGTAAACGCTCTGATCATCGAGGCGCACATCGTCTCTTTTGCAGTAAACGATGTGACAACGAAATGGCGACCTCACTTCCCTATTAACTTATTGAATGCAGTAGGCTTCTCTTCATTCGAGTTTTACCAATTTAAGCAGCTATCGGTAGCTGCGAATCGGATGTTTCTTGAGCTTCTTTGCTTTTATTGTACTTTCTGGGTACGACGCCTTTCAGCGCAAGTGCCGCAAAATGATCCGCATGGAGGTCCAAGTGATTCGCCAACCTGCCCGCCGACGCGACGGCCTTGCGGTCCCACGGACCCATCGGCAGTGGTTCACAGGTGGCGGCCGTCAGCTTGAGCAGCGAGCCCGACAGCAAGGCCAAGCTAAGGCCAAGCTGATGCGCCGCTCCACGGCACTGGCACTCCACGCCCGCGGCATCTGCATCGCACCACGGCCTTGCGCCACTTGGAATGGCTTTCACGGTCGCGCTCCCGGCATCCACGCTACAGAGCCGCTTGTCAGTGCTTTGCGGCAGGGAAGCTGTGAGGTTGGCGACCGCCGCCGCTTCGCAGGTGGCGCCACAGCGGGTGCGGCGCACCAGACCGACCCGCACGCCCTTGACCATGATGATGGTGGTCAGCACCGCCACGAGGTTGGCCGTGACCGCACGCCCGGCACGATGGCAGGAGCCTTTTGCCCAACAACGCGCCTTTCTTGGCTCTCAGACGCGCCATGGTCGAAGAGTCAATGGCATGGACGTGCGACTCTCACCGCCCAAGCGCACCGCCTCAACCGGCCAGCGCGACATGGACCACGCAAAGGGCACGAGCACAGAGCGCCTCCACACAGAGTTGGCCGCGCGCCAGCGTACGATACGCGCGCTGCCAGCCCCACCGCAGAGGCACCACAGAGGGCAGGGCGGCGCGTGCCAGACTGCCCCGATGCTGGACGAGTTGGCCGGTGAACATGGTAATGAGCACGATGCCGATAAAGTAAGCCGTCCCCGCCGGCAGACACACCATCAGGTTGTTGCTGGCACTGGCGGCCAGATAGACTGGCGCGGCAGTCAGGTGGCGAGCAGTCTTGGATGGCTTCGACATCTTCCAAGCTTCTCAAAACTTGGCTGCTTTTTGCTACTCAATTGGTAAAACTCGAACTTCATCTAGAGCAATCTAAAAGGTCTCCCTCACTTGGGTAAACGATCTGTCGAGGTACATCATGGGATTCTTCCAAGATCGTCAATTCCCACCGCGTCATCTTTCGGCGGCAAAATCTTCAACTGGGCCAGCGCCATGCTCCGGATCGTATGCCACTGCGCGGCGCGAAAGCTACCTGAGAACTGCTCGTCGAGCGATTCCAACGTGCGGCCATCGCGCAGTAGTTCGGCCATCAGGTTGACCTGCTCCTCGATTTGTTCGGGCGAAAGCTGGAGCTTCGGAGAGGCTGTGGCCTCAGCTTTGGCGCTGGTGCTCGCCTCGGTGACTTCCCTTTCGATCTGGCGGGCGTCAGACTTGCGCAGGCGCCGGCTGAGATGGGCTGCCAATAGCGCCGGTGCCGAAGAGACGGTCGTCCGTGAGGCGACGATTCTTAACTCCGCGGCCAACACGTCGGCGACGTCTGTCCAACGGTCGCGATCCGCTGACGACGGATCACTTCCGGTTACATCTCTGGCAACTTCCTTCAGCTTGACGATGAGCCCGGCGAAAGCCTCATCATCATCATTTTTCAGATAAGAATTTGATGATGAGGCTTTGCCTGAATCGCGTCCCGACAAATCAGGATTTATATATTTATATACTCCCGTAGAATCTACGGGAGTTACTGGTGTCTTTTCTACTGGTGTACCCCCGTAAGTTTTCACACCCGTAGGTACTCCCGTAGGTACTCCCGTAGACGCTCCTGTAGGGTCGAGTGCGGAAATCTCTGACGAGGACATTTTTTTAGACTGAGGGTCGATTTCGATTCCGGCTGCTTTACGCCTCCGCGCAATCTCTTTCGGCTCGTAAACCCTGTACCTTGGTCCTAAGGGATTCCCATGGTGATACGATATGACCGCCACAGACATTTTCGCTTGGAGCCCCTTTAACGCAATTCTGATGGTGCGGTCAGATCTGATTCCGGTTTTAATGCTCAGTTCCTTAAAACCAAAGTGCCGTTCAACTATACCTTTGCTAACTGTCTCTCGGTACATCACCGAATAGACGCTTTTTTCTGATGCTGTGTGAGTCGCGTCCAAATAGGGCTGTCGCTCTCCTCCCGAAGCAGGAATTGTTGTTGCGCCGCGTAGCATCTCCATTGTGGTAGATGAATTCGAATCGCCACGATAATTGAGCGCCTCGGTTTCCAGTAAGTTTTCTGGCGTAGGTACGGGAGTTTGTGCGCCCGTACCTACGGGAGTCGGTACAGGTGTTATTGCTGGTGTAAGTGCAGGTGTCGCTACTGGTGTCGCTACTGGTGTCTCTGAGGTATCGTGATTACTATTGTTTTGTTGGTTTTTTTTGATTTTCTCCAATTGAGCCCGGCGCAATTCGCTCATGCTCACGTTAGGCGTGGGTTGTGTTGTTAACCTATCGGCTGCCTTGTCGGGTGACGTTTCACTCGGGACAGGTTTGAGCCACCTATTATTTGCCATGATCCTGCTCCGCGATGAGCACCGCCTCGGTCGATGCTTCCTCGATCAGGTCTGGTGTGATTTTGTTCCCGTTGCCGCCGCTGAAGCGCCAAGCCACGGCGGCCACCTTTAAAATCTCTCGGGGCACACCCCCCGTGCGAGTGTAGAGGGCTTCGAGCGCGTCTGGGGCAAAGGCGTTGGGAACTCCGGCGCGCTCACAGCGAAAATCAACCATCTCCTGAGTCTCATTCAGGGAGAGAGGGGCCAATAGAGAAGGAGCGAAAATACGACTTCTGAGCGCCTTTTTGCTCGTATCCATCAATTTCTGACGTAGTTCTAACTGGGCGGACAAAACGATCTGAATGAGTTTCGTGTCGTCAGTTTCAAAGTTCAGCAAGGTCCGCACCAACTCTAACTGGCGCCCGGAGAGACGCTGCGCCTCGTCAATGAAGACTACGCAAATTTTATCCTGTGTATAGAGGTCGACCAGAAAACGGCGCAGTTCATTCTCCTGGTCCGACATGGAGCGGCGGGCGGGGAGGCCGAAGTCAGCGCAGATTTTCTTGAGGAAAGCGAACTCCGAAGGGAAGTTAGGCGACGGGATCATGGTCGCCTCAATGTCATCGCGGGAGTCGTACTCGTTGAAGAGATAACGAATGACGGTGGATTTACCGAGCCCCACATCGCCGAGAATTGCCGTCAGGCCTTGCCTAGAGTCAACGACAAAACGCACCTTCTCAAGCGTCACCTGCAGTGCCGGAGTCAGATAGAGGAGAAGGGGATTGGGACTGATTGAAAAAGGCTGCCTTTTCATAACCGCCGCTTATAACACGAATTAGAAGGGGGGGGCAATGCTAATTCGTATAGGGGGTTACTAAAATTAACTATAAAAAGTTTCAGAACAAGATGTTGATGGATAATTAATTCTCAAGGTATCGAACAAAATGGTAACGATTGCTGCTCTCTTCTATTTTTCGAGTTTTACCAATTGAGTAGCGAAAAGCAGCCAGACTTTGCGATGCTTGTTGGATGTCTAAGCCAAACAAATCATCGCTCCACCTGACTGCTTCGCCAGTTTACTTGGTGGCGAGTGCGGCTAACAACTTGATCGGCGGACTGCCTCGTAGTGGGTCAGTTTGAAATTCTGAGCCAGTTTTTACCGTGCTCCAATTTGAAACTGACGCACTACGGAGCATTACGCTTGATGCCCAATAGATTCATCTCTTGACGAAACGTGGCGGAGTATAAAGGGATATGCGAGACGGACCGAAACCGCGGCGAGAGAGGAAGGCGGTCAAGCAAGAACTAGCAAGGCAAGCGTCTCCGCGCAAGATGGCGAGGGCAACCCGGCATTCACCAAGAGAACGCAACGTCTCGGCGACGAGACGCGCGATGCTCCTTAGGTTTACAATCAGACGGAGTGGGCATTTAGCTCAGGGGAGAGCAGCGAGGTAAGCATTAGATGCGATTAGTGAAAGTTAAAGGCCCGGAAGTGGCGCGGGTCGCCTTCGGCGTAGGCATCTCGCGTGTCTCGCTCCACCGGGAGCAAGTTTTATCATCGGACGGGCGCAATGAGACGAAGGATGCAGTGGACATTGATACCTCCACGCCCAAGGCGAAGGCATTCATAGACGCCTTAATGTCGGCCCCGTTCTTCGACGCTCAAGAGTACACGATCTCGGTGCGCCAGCCGCGTTCTGTGGTCTCGCATGAAGGGGCGCGGGAAGTGACTTGGCCGCTGGTCGAGCCGACCGCCGACATCTTCGAGGAACTGTGGCAGTTCAGCCACGTGACTTACGGCTTTGTCGGGCGCGTGCTGATCGCCGCGATGCTCTTGGCCTACGGCCTGATCGAGTACAAAATCCTGTTCATCATCGCGGGGCTGCTGTTTCTGCCGCTCTTGCCGCTACTGCTCGCCGCGAGTTTCGGCCTGTGGACGCGCCAGTGGCGGCTCGCGGGGCAGGGCGTATTCGCTCTCGCCGTCGCCACCGCTCTGCTCATCGCCGGGGGTGTGCTCGTGGCGCTTTTGACAAACCCACCCCTGAAGTTCAACGAACACAACTCGCTCCTGACGGGAGCTTTGATCTCGCTCGGCGTCGGGGTGGCGGCGGCGCTGGCGACGGGGGACGACGTGGGCCGGCGCGAGATGATCGGGCTGGCGGCTACAGCGCAACTCGCCATTGTGCCGGTGTGGTTCGGCGTCTCTTTTGTGTTCGGCTTTCCGGCCTTGGACAGCGCATCGCCTGCCGAACGCGCCGCCGGCTTCGGCCTGAATGTGGGCACCGTCGTCTTAGCTGCTTCTACCACTTATGCCCTACTCCGGATGCGTGGCGAAGCCGTGCGACGATTCACCGACTCGGCAGGCTAATCGCCCCCGTAGGAAAGCTATGACATGAGAGGAAGTCAACCCGCTAGTATTTCATCGCAGTAGATTCGTGGGATAGAGGCGCTTCAGTTTCACGCACGTCGATGTTTGAGAAGCGCCAGTCTATCGTTTCCTGTGTCTCGTTGCGCCGCCGCTCCTCGGCCGCGACTACAAGTTTGAGCGCCCCTTCCCCTGCTACCCATAAGCCACCGCCTTAGTGAATCGCTCGGCTCGGCTCCGACCTCAAGCTACCGTGAAAATCCCGCGCGCTCGTGTTCAACCACGCGGACGCGCTCTCGCTCATGTTCGCGTTGTGGCCCACGCTCCAATGCACGTGCACGCTCATGCTCGACGACCAGTCGGTCCCATCGTAAAGACGCACCCGCCTCAGCCGCTCCGATCATCATCAAAGTTCTGTGCGCGCCGCTGATGCCGGACGTTATGCGTCTTTCTATGATGTTGGTGTAACCTAGTCATCCAACTACAGGAGGCTGATGAAACTTAAACGTCCATTAATGTCGCTTGCGTCGCTTATCATTCTGCTTCTATCTGCAACCGTGTCACATGCGACGTGGTCGATAGTCGCCGTTGACCCACGGACGAAAGAAGTCGGCATTGCCGGCGCTTCCTGCACCGATTTTGTCTTCGGCATTGCAGGGTTAGCTCCGGGCAAAGGAGCC
>JBOGOY010000099.1:0-8989 GCA_050748185.1 Pyrinomonadaceae bacterium | reverse complement strand
CGCCCGGGACGCGCCCGCCGCGCCGCGGGGTGTTCTGCCCGTGAGCGGCGGTCGCGGCGATCAATAACAGGGAAAGAATCGCGCCGCCGAACAGGCGCGATGCGTGACGAAGACGAGTCAAGCAGAAACTCATGAGGCGCAACTTTCGGAAGTCGTGTCGTTGGTCGAAATTAACGTCGAGCGTGCGGGCATGATACCATCATCACGCCGGGGGCCGCACGAGGCCGTCCCAGACGCCTGAGACCACTCCGTGACAGCAACCTAAAGTGAGCGAACTCGAAGCAGAATGGGCCGCGCGCGTCGCCGAGGCCGCGCACCGGGCGCGACTCGGCGGGCGCGGCAACGTGGCCGACTATCTCGCGCTGCGCGCCGTCAATGACCTCGCGCGCAACGTCGGCGTCGAATGGCTGATCGGGCGCTTCGCCGCTCACGCCGACACACTCGGCCGCTCCGGCATTCCCGCCGGCATTACCATCAAACACGAAGACAATCACCGCTTCCGCGTCGGGCTCTCGACCATGGTCGGCCGCCGGCTCGTTTTGCAACTGGGCCTGCGCTCCGTCACGGTCGAGGCGGGTTGGCCGCGCACGCCTTCGGACGGCATCGTGCGCGGCGGCGGCCTCGCCTGCGCGCGCATCTCACACTTCGGCGATCCACGCGCACGCGAAGAACTTCTCCTCGTCCACGCATCCGCCGACGGCCCGCCGCAGTGGCTCGTGATCGATCAATCTCCCCCACACCGCCGCGAGCCTCTCGTGGAAGCGCGCGTGCCCCAACATCTAGCTAAGCTTCTGCGGTGAGAGGCGGGGGACGAACGTCACGACCGGCCCATCTTCGTTACCACCTTCACGTGCAAACGATATGGGCCGGTCGCTGCACGTTTTGGGACAGGCGCGGCCTGAGACTTGACCGCCCTGCCAATTAAACCGAGATGCTTCGCCTTAAATTTCCAATACATTTTCGCTCGCCCTCGCACTTAACACTGGCACATTGCTTGCGATTCGGCGTGCGTGCCGCGCACCCCAGAGCAGACGCGGCACAGGTTTCACAAAGGCCTCGGGCCGAATCCGACCGTCGCTCTAAGCATTTACTCTCCTCGCACGGTCGGCGTTGCCAACCAAAAGGAGATCGCCAGATGACCAACCGTCGCTATCAAACCCTGACTCTCTTCGCCTCGCTCCTCGCTTTAATCGCCCTGCCTGCGCTCGCCTCCGCCCAAGGCAGTTACGATCCGTGGGGTCGCAGTCGCGACCGCCGCGACGATCGCTACGACAGCCGCACGCTGCGCGACGCCGCGCGGCGCGTCGAGAATCGCAGTCAACATTTCGAGCGCAATGTGGATCGACTGCTCGACCGCAGCCGCGCGGACGGCACCGAGCGCGAAGATCGCATTAACGACGTCGCCAGAGATTTTCGCCGCGCGGCCGAGCGTTTCGAGGATCGCGTGGGCGACGGGCGCAACTCTAACCGCGGGGCCGGCGAAGCCCGCCAACTGCTGCACACGGCCGAGCGCATTGAACGGGTGCTGAGCCGCGTCCGCCTCGATTCGCGCGCCTACGCCGACTGGCGCGAAATCCGTCACGATTTGCGAACCATCGCCGACATCTACGGCCTGCGCTTCGACGGCGGCGGGCGGCGCGGCGATTACGATCCGCGCGATCGTGACCGCCGCAATCGACGTGACAACAACGACGACTGGTGGCGGCGCATTCCGTTCCCGCGTTCGTAAAAGTCATTCACTCTCAGACTAACCACAAAGACACGAAGGCCCGAAGAAGTGTGAGCGTTCTTCGGGCCTTCGTGTCTTTGTGGTTTTATTTCCCGGTGCGACAATGCGCTCATGACCACGCGCGCCGGCACGCTCTACCTCATCTCGACGCCCATCGGCAACCTCGAAGACGTGACGCGCCGCGCCCTGCGACTGCTGGCCGAGGTCGATCTCGTCGCCTGCGAGGATACGCGCCACACGCGGAAACTCCTCAACCATTACGGCATCAAGGCCCGCACGATCAGCTATCACGAGCACAACGAGCGCGACCGCGCGGCCGAACTGGTCCCCCTGATGCTGGAAGGTAAAAGTGTGGCGCTCGTCACCGATGCGGGCACACCGGGCGTCTCCGATCCGGGCTACCGGCTGGTCCGCGCCTGCGCCGAACAAAACGTCACGGTCGTTCCCGTGCCCGGCCCTGCGGCCTTCGTCGCCGCGCTCTCGGCCTCGGGTCTGCCGACCGACGAGTTCTACTTCGGCGGCTTTCTGCCCGCCCGCTCGACCGCCCGCCGCGCCCGCCTTGCCGCCGTCAAGGCGCTCCCGGCCACACTCGTCTTTTACGAAGCGCCGCACCGCATCGGCGACGCCCTCGCGGACGCGCGCGAAATCTTAGGCGAGCGCGAAGCGGTCGTCGCGCGCGAACTGACCAAGCTGCACGAAGAGTTCGCGCGCGGGCGACTGAGCGAATTGGCATCCAAGTTCGCGGGCGACCGGGCGGCGCGTGGCGAGATGGTTTTACTGATTGATTCCAAAGTGATAGACACGGGTGACCACGCCGACGAAGCCGTCGGCGGTAGCCGTGTCGCCGCGCGCGTCGCCGCCCTCGAAGCCGAAGGGCTCGACCACCGCGCCGCGCTCAAGCGGGCTGCGCGCGAACTGAACTTGAGCCGCGACGAAGCCTACCGCCGCCTCGTCGCCGAGCGGGCGCAGGCAGGGCGCGCGGAAGTTTTCGGAAACCAAACCATACCGGAGGAACAGATGGACGAAGAACCAGATCGCACCTTCAACGAGGACCAGCAACAATTTTTCCAGAACGAAGATGACACGCCGATCGACACACGCCCCCCGACACCGGGCGTCGAAGGCGTACCGACCATCGCCGACAAGGTGACGGGCGAAACTCCGGATAGCGGACAGGGAGCGGACGAGGCCTGAGGCCCAAAGGCGCGAGCCCGACCTGCTGTTTGTGAGCCGCGAGCGAACGCAAAGGCCGCCCCGTGTCGGGGGCGGCCTTTTGTTTGTCGGGCATCCTGAGCGCGTTACTTCACGCCGGCTGCGACCGTGCTGCTGCTGGTCCCTTTCAAGTGCTTGTCGAGGAATTCGAGGATCGACTGGTAGGCGCGCAGTTCGTTGGCCTTCTTGGTGAAGCCGTGGCCTTCGTTGTCGAAGACGACGTATTCGACGACGCCGTTATTTTTCTTCACCGCTTCGACGATCTCGTCCGACTCGGGCTTGATCACGCGCGGATCGTTCGCCCCTTGCAGGACCATCAAGGGCCGGCGAATCTTTTCGGCGTGGAAGAGCGGCGAGATAGCACGCAGGTTCTCTTTGTCGGTCGCGGGATCGCCGAGTTCCTTGTAGAGCCCCTTGCGAATCGATTCCCAATAGGGCGGGATCGATTCGAGCGTCCGCACCCAGTTCGAGACGCCGAAGATGTCCACGCCGACCGCGAACTCTTCGGGCTTGAAGGCGAGCGCCGCCAAGACCATGTAGCCGCCGTAGCTGCCGCCCATGATGGCGATTTTCTTCTCGTCCACATAACCGAGCGACGCCAAGTATTTCTTCGCTTCGATGCAATCCCATAAAGGCTCGCGACCGTGCTTGCCGTCGTCGGCGGTGTAGAAGGTCTTGCCGTACCCGCTGGAGCCGCGGTTGTTTACGTCCAAAACCGCGTAGCCGTGGTTGACGAGAAACTGGATCTGCGCCTTGTAGCCGGTGCGCGCTTGGCCGCCGGGGCCGCCGTGAACCAAAACGATCGCGGAAACTTTATTTTCCGCGCTCGCCTCGTGCGGTTTATACAGGATGGCCGGAATTTCCATCCCGTCGAAAGATTTGTAGCGGACGACCTGCGCGTCCACTAGATCGTTCGCGTCGATCCGCGGGTTGAGACTGTCAGTCAACTTCGTCGCCTTCTTCGTCGCGAAGTCGTAGACGTAGAGGTTCGAGGGGCTGCGGTCGCCGTTGAGGTAGAACGCCATCAAGCGTTCGCTGCGCGAGATGTTGACGCCGGTGATGTCGCCGCCGGGAACTTTCGGCAACGCGACCGGCTTGTTGGTCCCGGCGTCGTAAATTTTAATGACCGTGCGCGCGTCTTCGTTGATGCCGGTGACACGATACTTGCCGTTGAAGGAAAAGTAGGTGTACCAAACGTCCCACGGGTGTTTCTCAACCACTTCCGACTTGCCGGAGGCCAGATCGTAGCGCGCGACGTGGGCGAACTCGCCGCCCTCGTTCGACAGATAGTAGAGGTGGCGCGAGCCCGAGTCGAAGGCCTGCGGGCTGAAGCTGATCTCGCCCTGATGCGGCGTCAGATGTTTCAACTCTTTGGTCCCGGCGTGGTAGAGATAAATGTCGGAATCGACCGACGTGTTGCTCTTGCCGAAGGCGATGTATTTCTTGTCGTCGGACATCGCGCCGATGTTCAGACCCTTGTCGTTCTGGAAGACGAGCGTGCGCTTGAAGTCCGGCACACTCATCTCATAGAGGTCGAAGAAGCGCGGGTCGCGCTCGTTGGTCGAGACGAAGAACGATTTCCGGTCACGACTCCAGCCGAGGAAGTTGGCCTTCGTCTTTTCGCCGGGCGTCAAGTCCTGCTCCGAGCCGTCGGTGTTCAACACGTAGAGGTGATTGTTCTCGTTGCCGCCGCGATCGTAGGTGTAGATGATGCGCCCGTCCGGCAGGTATGAGACGCCGTAGGTGCTTTCCTTCGCGGACTTGGTCAACTGCCGCGGTGTGGTGCCGCCACCACCAGCGACCGGGACGGCGTAGGCGTTGAAGATGCCGCTCTGGTTGCTGGAAAACAGCAGCGTCTTCTCGTCGGGCGAAAAGGCGCTGCCCATGACGCGCACCGTGTCCATGAACTGCTCGATAGTGTAACGCTTGACCTGCCGCGCGGGAGTGGACGCTTTCTTCGCCTGCTGCGCCGGCGCGGGCGGGGGCGCGAAAAGGGTGAAGGCGAGCGCGAGCGCGGCCAAGCCGAAAGACCCGGCCCGGCGCAAACTCGTGCGGGTGAACTTGTGTGACTTCATGTTTTTCGGTCCTCTGCGTGTAGGTTGATTTTGTTGGCGTAGACTGCCGGCGCGTTTTTTTTGCGCGCGCGAAAGCGTCCGGCATGAAATTGCGAGGGTTATTACGTACAACCGGCGGCGGGAGTTCAGAATTAGACCGCATCGAAGTAGGGGACATGGGGAAACACCGCATGGTTAACCGCGAAGGACACGAACGAGTGAATGCTGGAAGCAGTAGCCAGTAGCCAGTAGTCAGTAGCCAGCAGGCAAGCCTTCCAATGTGACGGGCGGAGCGATAGCCGAGGCCAACTACTGGCGCTAGTCAATCCCTACTGGCTACTGGCTACTATCTACTTCGACCCATTCATCATTCATCATTCCGCGTTCATCATTTCCGCTCAGTGACCTTCGTGATTGAGTTCTCGGTCCCAACTTTGTGGGTCTCGATTCAAGGCGTCGGTTGTAAAAGTTATCCACGGTGCCGGCTTTTATGGTAAGAGTGTCGCCGCGATCACGTCATATCTGATACCAATCATCATCAAGGAGAATCTGCATGAATGTCCGAATCCGCCCCAGCGATGAAGGCGATGCCGAGACGTGCGGGCGCATCTGTTACGAGGCTTTCAAAGACATTGCCGACCGCCATCAATTTCGTCCCGATTTCCCTTCGCCTGAGTTTGCCGTCCAACTCGCCCAGTCCCTCATCGCCCATCCGCAAATCTTCGGCGTGGTGGCGGAAAGTGAAGAGGGCATAGTCGGCTCGAATTATCTTTGGGAATACGACGCGATTCGCGCCGTCGGCCCGATTACGGTCGATCCCCGGATTCAGGCGAAAGGGGCGGGACGAAAATTGATGGAAGCGGTCATCGAGCACGGGTCGGGAAGCGAAGGCATCCGTTTGGTGCAGGATGCTTTCAACACGGCTTCGCTTTCACTTTACGCTTCGCTCGGCTTCGACGTGAAAGAGCCGCTGGTGATGATCGAAAGCGAAATCTCCGGCGACTTTCCCGCGAGCATGGAAGTGCGTCCACTCAGAGAAGCAGACCTCGTAGGCTGCGCCGAACTTTGCAAAAGAGTGCACGGATTCGGGCGCACCAACGAGTTGAAAAACACTCCGCCGTTTCTGACCTCTTTCGTCGCCGTGCGCGATGGGCGCGTCACCGCCTACGCCTCCGCGCCTCATTTCTGGGCGATGAATCACGCCGTCGCCGAAAACGAAGAAGAGATGCGGGCTTTGTTGACCGGCGTGGGAAACCTGAGCGCACAGCCTCTCTCGTTTCTGCTGCCGACGCGCCAAGCCGGTTTGTTCCGTTGGTGTCTGAAAAAAGGGATGCGCGTCGTCAAGCCGTTGACGCTGATGGCGATGGGCAAATATCAAGAGCCTCGTGGATGTTACCTGCCGTCGGTAGGTTATTAGCTTGATTGAAGAGGGCACGCTTGCTCCTCGGTATCGAGAGGTCAACAGGTCGGTACCGCCTGCTTACTCGCGATTGGGCCGCTACCGAGCCTTTATGATGGAGGTGATGGACCAATGAACCAAGACGGAAAAGCTTTGACGCGGCGACAGATGTTGGAACTGGCTTTCGGTCTGGGCGGGCTTGCGGCTTTGAGCGGCCCGGCTTTCGCTCAGGAAGCCAAACGGTTGCTAACTCCGAGGGTCACAAGGGGACCGTTTTATCCGCTGATGAAGCCGCTCGACACGGATGCCGATCTGACTTTGCTGGCGGGCAATAAAAACCGCGCCGAAGGCAGAATCGTGCATCTCGCGGGGCGCGTGTTGAATGACAGAGGTGAGCCGGTCACGGGCGCGAAAGTCGAAATCTGGCAAGCGAACGCGCACGGCCGTTACGCGCATTCGTCTGATCCGAACACCGCGCCGCTCGACCCGAACTTTCAAGGCTTCGGCGTGCAAACGACCGACGGCGAAGGGCGCTACCGTTTCAAAACCATCAAGCCCGGAGCCTACCCCACCGGCCCAACCCGGAAACGGCCGCCGCACATTCATTTCGACGTGGCGGGGAAAATCAACCGCCTCACGACGCAGATGTTTTTCGCGGGCGAAGCGCTCAACGAACAAGATCAGTTGTTTCTGGAACTCGGCCCGCGCAAAGAAGCGGCAATCGCTCACATTCTGCCGACGCCGCCAGACCTCGAAGCCGATTCGTTGGTCGTCAATTTCGACATCGTGCTTGGTCGAAGCTGATTACTCAAAAGTGATGGTTGACAAGTGACAAGCAAGCACAGTCTCCCTCCTGTCGCTTGTCACTGTTCACTCTCTGCTCCTGTCACTCCTCACTTCGAAGCAGGTCAACCGCGCGTCAAAGGGCTCAACGGCGCGAGCGGCGGGCTCGGTTTTTTCTTGACTCTCCCTCCGTTCGACGTAAGATCAGCCCGCGCGAAACCAGCGAGTATAGGCCTCACCCGCCACGCCCAGCCCAGTGTTGGGTTGCAACCCGAAGGAACGGCGATATGTCTTCTCAGCCCGCCACAGCCGTCTCAGTCTTCTGCTCTTACTCACACCGGGATGAAACCCTGCGCGACGCGCTGGACAAACACCTCAGCGGCCTCGTGAATTCAACTTGTAAGTGCAACTTTGAGCTTAGTCGTTAAGGGGCAAGCTGCGATAGCATCCATGCTCCTTCAACGACCAAGTCAAGGAAGCACTGAGAAGGAGCTATCGCCAGCAAACCCCAAGAGCAAAGATACCAGATTTACGGACTGATCAAAGCCGGCTTCACCAACACCTCTATCGCCGCCGAACTCGGTGTCCACAAAAGCACCATCGGGCGTGAGGTGCGCCGCAATCGCGGCGGGCGCGGGTATCGTCCTCGGCAAGCGCAGGCGTTAGCTACCGCCCGCCAACGGTTGCGCGTCAAGCCGCGCATCTCGCCGCAGACGTGGGCCAGAGTCGAAGCCCTCCTCGCAAAGCAGTGGAGTCCGGAACAGATTAGTGGCCGCCTCGCGCTGGAGGAGCAACTTACCATCAGCCACGAGCGCATTTACCGCTACATCTCTGCCGACAAACGCCGGGGCGGCACGCTCCACCTCAACTTGCGCTGCCGGAAAAAGCGGCGGAAACGCTACGGCAGCTATGACCGGCGGGGGCCAATTGCCCGCCCGCCGCTCGATTGAGCAGCGCCCGGCAGTCGTGGACGGCAAGGAGCGTCTCGGCGATTGGGAAGCTGACACGATCACCGGCGGCGGCCGGCAAGGAGCCATTGTCAGTCTGGTCGAGCGCAAGTCGAAACTGACGCGGCAGGCCAAAGTCACGCGCAACAGGGCGGCCTTGGTCGGGCACGCCGTGATGGCGCAGTTGCAGCCGCTCAGTGTCAAGACCATCACTTCTGACAACGGGAGAGAGTTTGCCGCGCATCAAGAGATCGCGCAGCATCTGTCGGCCGACTTCTACTTCGCGCACCCTTACGCCTCATGGGAGCGCGGCCTCAAGGAGAACACGAACGGGTTAGTGCGGCAGTACTTCCCGAAGCAATCCGACTTCAGCGCCATCACGGCCGCTAAACTCAACCGGGTGGCGGAGCGACTCAACGACCGCCCCAGAAAGACGCTCGGCTACAAGACACCGAACGAGGTGTATTTCAAACGACCACTGGTTGCACTTACAAGTTGAATTCACGATAGGTCTTACACACTTGAGCGGAGCTTTAGGAGGTCCGACTGCCCGATCCAACGCCTAGAGATTCGCACTGAGCGCGACGACGGCACTGAGCGCGATAATCTCACGTCAGTCAAGGTACTCTTACGCACCGGACAAGAATTGAAGTTGCCTGAGGAGGCGGTGAGAATCGCGTCCACAGGCTCCTGCGCCGAACTGCTCAGGGCAGCCGAGTATCGGCCGGAGGAAATTCAACCTGCCATCTCTTTCACTGCCAATCCAGATCGCATCAATGCCGGCGAGACTGTGGAGATTTGTTCCCAGATTTCCGGGCTTGGCAGCGTTAACGTCGCGTCAATGGAGCTCCTTGACGATGAAGGC
>JBOGOY010000098.1:0-9024 GCA_050748185.1 Pyrinomonadaceae bacterium | reverse complement strand
GATTAATCGTAGGTGAGTTAGTGTTCTTTATGAAGCACGAAGCTTCGAGTCGTTAGCTAGGGTGATAAACGGTTAACTTCAAATCCTTTCCAGAGATCAGGGCGTCGTGCGCCAATCGGCGGGTCAGGGTGGCCGGACCAGAGACGTGCTAAGTCGAGAACCCGCGCTATCTTCGCCGCCCGCACGCGACTTCGAAATTATGCCCACAACGGCCTTGATCTGCAAAGTGAAGGGGCAGCGCCCTGTCTGACTGACAGAACGCTGCCCCAAAGGCTCTTCAAACTAGCCGAGCGTGTAGGCGAAAAAAGCCGGTATCGGCGGCCGGTGATTGCGGTTGAGTACTGTAATTCTCAGCCACCAGAGGTTGTCAACATTGTCGTGCCCGCGGCGTCCGGCTCTGACGGTCCGGCAAGCATTATTACCCCGACAAGTGAGAGGCCAAAGTTCGCCTAGTTCAACCCGTCCGTGCTTGTCTCCCGCTTAGCTGAGTTGGCGGCCCCCGGTCATGGCTGACGTGCTGAAAGCGAACCTGCGGCGGGTCAGGGATGCGGTCGAAGTTTTCAGGCCACCGACGGAGCACTGGAAATACATACTCAGTTCCTCCTTGATAAGGCGCAGGTAGTTATATGAAGAGTGCGCATAATTCTAAGTCGCTTTTTCTCAGCAATTTCGTCGTTTTGCCGGTTCAGCGTGAGACTGCCACTTAGAAATTTTGACAAGCGCGGCGAAATGTCCTGAAAACAGGCGGTTCTCGCATTCTGAATTACGCGCACTCTTCAGTTATATCGATCGAGCGTGACGACCATCTCGGTGTCAGCATTCACGCCGCCTGCGGCTTGCACCGCTTCGACGCTGGCTTGGAATCTGGTGAAGTTTATTCCGGGCAGCGATAAGTAGTCGTTAACTCGCCAATCTAGAACCCCGAGAGCCGCCGGCGTAAGCTCCAAATGCGGATTGTGCTTAGCGACCTGTGCAACGGCAACGAAGTCGAGGTCGGTGCGGCTACCGGCGGCGGTGAATGAGTACTCGGCCGGGGCGAACGTGTGCCCGTCGCCGGGCGCGACACGGAGGGTGACGTACTGACCGCCGTTGACCTCGAAACTGTAGCGGCCCGAAGCGTCCGTCGTACTGACGCCGATGGGGTCGCCCCACCGGTCGCAAATGTACACCCGGCGGCCGGGCATGGGAGTAGCGCCGGAGAGAAGAAGGCCACCGACGATGCTGCCCTGCGATGGCGCGGGGGTGGGGGTTGGAACCGGCGTCGGGGTGGGCGCGCCGGCGGCGACGAAGTCGAGGTCGGTGCGGCTACCGGCGGCGGTGAACGAGTATTCAGCCGGGGCGAACGTGTGCCCGCCGCCTGTTTCGGGGCGGAGGGTGATGTGTTGGCCGCCGTTGACCTCGAAGCTGTAGCGGCCGTGAGCATCGGCCGTCCTGATGCCGATGGCGTCGCCGCCGCTGTAGAAGATGACGCGACGGCCGGGCATGGGAGTGGTACCGGAGAGAAGGCGGCCGCTGACGACTCCGCCCGGTACAGGGGTCGGGGTAGAAATGGGCGTCGGCGTCGGAATAGGAGTCGGCGTCGGAATAGGAGTCGGGCTGGGCGTTGGCGTCGGCGTGGTCGCCGCGCCGCTGATGGCCGCCGCGAGTTGATCGAAATCGCAACCGATATCTTTGCCGTCGGTGGCCGCATTCTTGTAAGGGCTGAGTGCGCTCAGGCGGTAGTCGCCGTTCGCTCGATCTATAAAACCGATTTCGTCCACGCTGCCGGGCAGCGACGTGGTTGGCGGATAGCCATAGGCGGGCAAGCCGTCCGGGTTAGCCAGCACGTTTCGCTCGAAGATGTAGCCGGGGAAGCGGTGGTTCAGCGTGCTGGTCCCCCATCCGGGGTTGTTGTCGCCGCTAACGAACGAGCGGGTGTGGATGTTGTTGCGGTAGATGAGGCCGGTCGCCGTCTCGGTGGTTCCGTCGGAGGTCGTGTAAAGAACGTGGTAGTCCTGAATGACGGTGTTGTGTTCAACGTGCAGGTCAAGTGGGCCGCCGTCGCGCAGCGTGAGCAGCAGGAACCAGCCGCCGCCCTCGGTGCCGCCGTCAAACAGGTTGTTGATAATGCTGATGCGCTCGGTACGCTGCGAAGGGAAGATGTAGTCGGAGCCCATGACGGCGAAGAACTTGGGCGTGTTGCGGACGATGTTGTTGGTGAAGAGGACGTCGCGTACGGTGTTCCATGTGCTGGGTCCACCGTCGTTGCGCGGCGTGAAGACGATGGCGTAACCCACCTGCCCGCCCACCCAGTTGTTCTCGAAGACGTTGCCCTCAATGGTGACGCGCTGTGCGTTCTTCAGTTCGAGCAGATTCTTGACCAGCCAGACACCGCGCCACGAGGGCGGCTTAAAGAAATGGTTGCGCCGGATCTCGATGTCGGAGGGGACCAGTCCGGTGATGGTCGGGTCGGCCCCGCCGAACATCACGTTCTCGGTGGCCCCCTCGATGTAGTTGTTGATGATGCGGAAGGGGCCGGGGCCATTCCAGCCGCAGATCGCCTGCGACTCGATGCTTACTGCATGTACCTCCGAAATGTAAGAGTCGAGAATGTCGGTGGACGCGCTGTTGAGCGCGATGCCGCGCTTCAGGTAAACGCCGGGCAGCCCATGGATATAACACCGCTCAAGCGTCAGGTGATGCGGCGCCGACTCAATCGTGTTCTGCGGGTTGTGGCCCATGCCGAGAGTGATGAGATCGCTGACGAAGGCGTCCGCGTCGCGGAGCGTTATTTCGATGCCGACGATCCGATAGTGGTGCGCGCCCGCGTCGGTTTGCAACGCGGGTTGGTTGCGGCCCGGGCTGGCAATTCTCGCCATCAGCGGCGCGTGCTGCGGCCCGACACGTTGGCCGGCGGCCGGCAGTTCGCTGAGGCGCGAAGACTGAATCGTGATGTACGCATTGCCACCCTTGAGCGGCAGGATAATGGGGCCGAGGAAGGTGGCGCCCGCTTGGACGTTGATCGTGTCGCCGGGCTGTGCCGCGTCGATCGCCGCTTGCAAGTCGCCGCCGGCCGAGACGGAAATCGTCGCCGCGTCGGCCGCCGGTGCGCCGGCCAACAGCATAAATATCAGTGCGGGGAGGATGACGTATCGGAACGGGAGATTTGACGCACAAAGGGGCAGCCGCCGCGTGGCGGAGTTAGGGGGAGTTGTCACAACTATTCACCTCAAAATTAAGCTTTTGATTGACCCCTTACGGAGCGGTCGTTGCGCTTTGTTCGGGATCAGCGGCGAAGCCGCCGAGCGGACTTCGTGGGTGGTCTCTTCGAAGGTGTTGGCTGCGAGTGAAGAGGTGGAACTTTCTTCAAGGCCGGGCACCACCGGAGTTTGCAAAGCAAGGCAATTTAACTAACTTCGCCTGCTCGTGTATTGCAACTTAGTTGTGATTGCTTTATAAGTCGCCATCCGTAGAGAGAATGGTTACCTTCCCCCTGTCGCCGTCAGTCCACACCGGACAAAATCGCTTCACGTCGTTAAAATCGGTGCTCGCTGACGAGTCGTTGCGGCGGCCGGGTTGGGAATCCGGTGTCAATTCGCCTTTATTAAGTGGAGGTCTTGAGTGGAGGAGGCGGTTATCATCAGGCCGCTCCCGTCGCACCTGTCCCTTAACGTGTAAGCGGTCAACTACTCGAATTGGAAAAGAAGGATTCAAAGTGAGAGGAATAATTTTGGCAGGTGGGCGCGGTAGCCGTCTACATCCACTGACGCTCGGAGTGAGCAAGCAAGTGCTCCCCGTTTACAACAAGCCAATGATCTATTACCCGCTGTCGCTCCTGATGCTGGCGGGCATCCGCGAGATCCTGATCATCAGTACGCCCGAGGACTTGCCGATCTTTCGTCGGCTGCTCGGCGACGGGCGGCAGTGGGGACTCGACTTTTCCTACGCCGAGCAGGCAGAGCCGCGCGGGCTGGCCGAGGCATTTCTGGTCGGGCGCGATTTCATCGGCGACGAGCCGGTCTGCTTGATCCTCGGCGACAACATCTTCTTCGGTCAGGGTCTGCCGGGCACGCTGCGGGCGGCGGCGAGCTTGACGAAGGGCGCGCTAATTTTCGCCTACATGGTGCGCGATCCAGAGCGTTACGGCGTGGTCGAGTTCGACGCTCAGGGCCGCGCCCTCAGCATTGAGGAAAAGCCTGCGACCCCGCGTTCAAATTTCGCCGTGCCGGGCCTCTACTTCTATGACAATCGCGTGGCCCAATTGGCGGCCGGCCTCAATCCGTCGCCGCGCGGTGAACTGGAGATCACGGATCTCAATCGCCTGTATCTGGCCGAAGGAACGTTGCGGGTCGAATTGCTGCGCCGCGGCATCGCGTGGCTCGACGCGGGCACACACGAGTCGCTGCTACAGGCCGCAAACTTTGTCCAGACGGTCGAGGAACGACAAGGGTTGATGATCGGCTGTCCCGAGGAGATCGCCTACCGCATGGGCTACATCCCACCGGACCAGTTACGATTTCTGGCCGAAAAGTTGGGTAACAGTTACGGCGGCTATCTGCTCAACCTGCTCAACGAAGAAGGCGTGCACGCCGAACGCGCCACGTTCTGGTCCGAACAGATCGTCCCCGTCGGCTGACTTCGTACTGGCGCACTTTCCGCGGCAGGCAGGACTGTCACCCTCACACCACAGGAAGATCCCTCATGTTCCACGAAGCGGCTCCGCCGCTTCGCCATTTACTGTACTTAACTTGCTCGGGCGGGTTTCTCTTGTGGTGTTGAGGCGATGGCTGCCGCCACGAAACAGAGCGTGTGCTGTTTTAATCAAATTCGGTTCTTGATTGCTAAGTCCCGACTGAAATCATATAAGCGTAGCGTCTCTTTGATGACCTACACCTTTGGTTATTTATAGTGGCTGGCGATTGAGTGCGACCGATTTGCTTTGTGGTGCTTGGCGTCTTTGCGCCTTGGCGTGAGTTATCTTTGTCAGAGGCGAAAGTCGCACTCAAATGCCATCGGCTATAATCTCGCCGGGAACCAAAGCCAGAGCCTCATATCGCCCGCTACGGCCCTATTTCTCCTAATGACTTCACTCAATAATTGGACGCACACTCTCCTTCGCCTTCGATCCGCCCGCTCGACGATTAGTCACACTTCACCCGCCCCCGGGCGGCCCTCGGCACAGGCCTGCATAGACAGTTCGTACCATACCCGCTGAGCGTCAACCCTAACGCCTAGAAATTAAGTACACCTCCCCTCTGTGCGGTAGGGGATGGTTGCTGTTTCCTGTCGTGTACGGCGTTAGTTAAGTCGAATTGGGCCTCGTCTGACGCTTTTCTCGCCAACCACTCTGCCGGCCACAATTCAGTAAGCTTTCGTTACTGATCCGGCGGAAAAATTAAATTTAGACACCTCTTTCGCGGCTGCCCATGGGCGGCAATCGTGAACCTCTTATGCGCTTTTCGTGTTAAACAAAGCTGTGTATGTAACGTACTTGACAAACACCAAGCTAATTTGCTTAATTGATACGTCCGTTGCTGCAAGCGGGAAACAGTTTGCAGTGCTGCTCTTTGGGAATAAGACGATTGCACACGATAAAGGCAAACCTGTCGCGAGGCAGGGACGCAAAGCCAAGAGTCTTCCGTCGCCCGCTGAGTCTGTTGAGACGGCGCGCCGCGAGGGAAGATAGTCTGGTTGCCGAAGGCGATCGGAGATAGTCAGGACTCTAGTCCCGCGCGTGGTGAACGCGCTGGGGCGTGTCCGCGCCGTTCACCGATTTTTGGCGTCCTGACTGGAACCACAGGCCAGAGTCGCCCCGCGTGTCATCACCGGTTCCCACCCCTCCATCGTACTTTTTCCTCTCCGTACTTAACCCACAGTCCCTGTCCACTACAGTTTTTTCGCGTGCAGGCGAAAGCGAAGACGCCTCGTCTTCCTCAAGTCTTTCGCCGTGACCGGCGCATTTTACCGAGCGCCGTCAGTTCCTTCCGTTTCGCGTCCCGACGTGGGGCGCGCTCTTCAACGATTAAAGGCACTCCCGTAGCGATGCGGGGTCGCAAAGCCAGGAGTCTCAATGCGCCGCCACTGGCGGTTGAGATCGTCCGGTTGCCGAAGTGAGGGGTTCTTTCAGATGACCAACTACAGCCGTTACAGAACTACTTCCAAGTCTGCTGCATACTCTCAAGTTTTTCGCTCAATCCTTTCCGCTTTAATCATCTTCACGCCGTTATGCGGGATGTTGCCTGCGGCTCAGGCCCAGACCTCGACCAGTGATTTTGTCTCTTTCCCCTCGCCGGAAGTGGAATTCATCACGGGGCCGCAACTCAAATCGGGGAGCGCGCTCAACCCCGCGCCGTGGTTCGACCAAAACGCCATCACCAAGGGCATCGAGCACGGCGAGGCCTTCCCCGCGGAGCCTCCGCGGGCGGGCGGCGACTTAGACTCCTACACTAATCTGAACTACTACGATCAGGGGTTGGTCCAGTACATCAATTACTACCGAACCGGCGACGCCCGCTTCCTCGGCTACGCGAGGAAGATCGCCGATTCGTGGTGGAATTCGCCCTACGTCGAGCAGGGGCGGCGAGATGTCGAGTCGAGCTTCGCGCCGCGAGGCAGTAGTTTAGCGGGGCTGATGCTGCGCGCGCTCGACGGCCGGCCCGAGATGTGGCCGTGGATCACCCAGTACACGCGCACGATGTTCCATATCTGGGTCGGCGCGCGCGTCAGTTACGACGGGATCTATTACGGCGTGCGGGACGGCGGCTACATGTTGTTGCACGCGGCTAATATGGCACGGATCCATCCAGACCCGGCCGTGCGCGAGGAGTTCCGGGGCAAAGTACTCGACGCCGCCGTAAATTATTACGCGAGATTGCAGCGCGCGGACGGCAGTTGGATGTGGGCCGAGGACTGGAACTGGGACGGCAACTACGACCCGGCGATTGACGGCGTCGCCGAGCAGCCGTTCCACGTCGGGCTGCTGCTAGAGGGCATGGTTGCCACCCACCGGCTCACCGGGGATCAACGGGTCGCGGACGCAATCGTGCGCTCGGTCGAGAACCTCTACCTCAACAGCTTGGATCGGAATGCGATCTCCGACTACCCAGAGGCGCGCTGGCTCGCGATGGTTTACCAGAGGGGTGATGTCAGGTGCCAGACCATAACGGCCTGCCCGCGCGGTTCGGTGGGGACGGACACGAACGTGATCCGTGAAAACCGTCAACTCAATTCGACCACGCACCACGCCTTCGGATACGCCTATCTTGTGACAGGCAATCAGAAGTTTGCCGAATGGGGGGACGAATTATTCAAGGCGAGTTTCTCGGCGCTTGACGCATACCGAGACTTGGCTGACTTCCGGGCGAAGGAGTACAACCAGAATTATAGGGCCAGCGGGCGCTACCTTGTCTGGCGGTTGAGCGACGGCACGCCGTTACCTACCCCTACTCCCACCCCGACTCCTGCGCCGACCCCGATCCCGACCCCCACCCCGGTGCCGACGCCCACTCCGCCCCCCGGGTCTGCACAGGGAGGAGTCGTCAGTGGCCGCGTGCTCTCCGGCACTGCCCCGGTGCCCGGCCATAGGGTGTTCATCGTCGATTCGAATGGCGATGCCCTTGGGGTCAGGACGACCGACGCCGCCGGCCGTTACAGTTTCGAGGTTAACGGCGGACAAAGGGTCGTCATTCGCCCGGAGGTTAACGTGCAGCGTGCCTTTTCGCCGGCCGAATACTCGTTCACCGCCGCCGGCAGCCGCAATGACTTAAACTTCATCGCTGCCGGCGCGCCCACCGCGACGCCGACACCGACACCAACCCCGACACCGACGCCGGTCCCAACACCGACGCCCGCGCCCCTTGTCGCACCGGGGCTCGTCGCGAATGCTCTCGCAACGTCGACCAACTTGGCCTCAGGCCAGAACATCGTCGAGCCGCAGGTCGCTGCGCTTGTCGCTAACTTGGCGCAGGCTGACGCCGCGTTTACGCTGGAATCTAACCGCTTCGCGTCGGCCAAGGAAATCAAGGGTGCCTTGCGTTCGGCCCTGTATTTCGCCCGGGCGGCGGACGCGCTGGCGAAGCACGGTCGGAAGGTCAGCAGCGCTATTAACCGGCTCCAGACCTGTTCCGTCCGTCTCAATCAAGTGCGTAACCTGATGTCGGTCGGCGTCGCCGCGTCCACGAGGGCGGGCGAATTCGCGCACGCCGTGAACACGAACTCCCCGGCAATCATCGGGCCAGCCATCTCCGTCTCCGAGGCGACTTCGGCGCCATTGCTTGCGCCCGCGAGCGTCGGCACGATCAGTGGCGATCCTTCGCTGAGCCCGTTGGCCACGACGAGCGAAATGTTCGATCAGTTTGCGTCGAGCGAGTTGCCCGTCGAGTTGGCGGGGGCGAGCGTGTCGGTCGGCGGACGCGCCGCGCCGCTTTACTATGCGTCGCCCGCCAAGATCGTCTTCGGCGTTCCGGTGGGGCTGCCTGCCGGCGAGGTCGAAGTGATCGTGACGTCGCAGGAGGGTTACGTTTCACGCGGGACGACGATGATCGCTCCCGTCGCGCCGGGCATGTTCGCCGAGAACGGCATCGGTGCGGCCGTCGTGCTCGGCGTTTCTGGGACCAACGCGCTCGGCTTCGACGTTCTGACCGAGCAGAACTTGGGACCGGATAAGCGGACGCGCCTGATGCTCTTTGCGACCGGCCTCGGCAACGCGGTCACGCCCCTTAACACTGACACGGGCAACGACCTCTCGCTCGGCACTGGCGCGACGATCGCCAACGTCGCCGAGTCGGTCGTCGTCGAGGCCCGCGTCGTGAGCGACGGCCGGACGCTCGCCCTGCCGGTCGACTTCGCCGGAGCGAACCCGCGCTTCCCGTCATTCGACCAGATCGACGTCGTCCTCGTCGAGGAACTGCGCGGGGTGGGCTTAGTCGAGTTGACGCTCGTCGTCGGCGGCCAGCGCAGCAACATGACTACCGTTAACATCCGCTGACGAAATGTCGGCGGCCGGCGGAAAAGCGACGGGACGGGGCTCCGGCCGGAGCCCCGTCC
>JBOGOY010000097.1:0-9035 GCA_050748185.1 Pyrinomonadaceae bacterium | reverse complement strand
GCTATGGGATGATCACGGCGGGGGAAATATCGAAAAGGTTAGGGCTGCTCGCCGATTCGGAGTTAGAATTACTCAAAGAAGGCGTCCGGCTGGCCGGGCGTCTGCCGCGCGCGGACGACATTGCTGGTGAAGACGTCTTGAGCCGCGCGCTCGCTGCCGATAAGAAGGCCGTCGGTGGCCGGGTGCAGTGGGTACTGTCGGAAGGGATCGGCCGCCCGCTGATCGTCGGCGGCGAAAAAGTTCCGGCCCGCATCGTCCGCTCCGCCATCCGCGCTACGTTGGGCGGGGACTTTTAGCGACATTCGCCCGTCACAAGGAATAACCGATGATAAGACAGTGGTCTGACAGCCACCTTCGGGGCCGAGACTTCCGGCCGGCGGCGGAGCGCGGCGGCTCGCGCGTGAATCTCCTGATCTTTCTGTTGGTGCTCGCCGTCGTCGGCTACGGCGCTTACCAGTACGTGCCGGTAGCCTACCGGGCTCAACTGCTCAAGGTTTACATGCAGGACACCGTCAACTCCGCGGCGGCGGCCGATCGCACCTCCGAATGGATGCGACAGCAAATACTTCGGAGCCGCGAAGACTACGGCATCCCGCCCGAGGCGACCGTTAACGCGCTGAAACAGGGCGGTCACTTAGAGCTACACGTCAAGTTCACCCGCCCCGTCCCGCTGCCCGGCTTCGTCTACGACTACAAATTCGACCATACGGTGAAGAGCCGGGGTTTTCTGACGACCGGAAAGTAGAAGAAAAGGTCAAAAGGCAACAGTAAAAAAGCAAAAGAGGGAAGCAGAACCATCGCCTCCCTCTTTTGCTTTTTTACTGTTGCCTTTTGTCTTCATACCGCAACTGTCGCGGCGGGCGCGACTTTCGCGCCGAGCAGCCCTTGCAGTTGAACGAACGGCGCTGGAGCTTCGGCGAGCCACGTCGTCGGGCAGACTCCGCAGCGCTCGCAGGTGCTGACCGACGGGCACGGCGCGGTCGATTTAGCAATCTGCGCGCGCTCGTGTTCCTGCTGCAGGAAGGCGCGCCCGAGGCCGGAGTCCACGATCTCCCACGGCAACACTTCGTCGTAAACGCGCGGGCGGCTCGTGTGCCGCGCCGGATCAATTCCGGTCTCACGCAGCGCGGCGTTCAAATCGTTCCGGTTGCGCGCCAACGCTTCGATCACGCGCGCCGTCGTGCGGTCGCCCGAAGAGAAGAGCGCCTGCTCGTGCGCGATGCGCGCTGACATGGCCCGAACCTCGACGTTCGGGACGCGCGCGAGTTGCTTCGAGACCCACTTCAGACGCCGCTTCAATTCACGCTCGTCACAGATCGGTTCCCACTGGAAGGGCGTGTTCGGCTTCGGCACAAAGCCGTTCAGCGCGGGGATGATCTTTCCGGCGCGCCCGAATTTCTTGCCCGCTTCCAGCATCCGATCCTTGATGCGCTCGACGAGGTGGACCATCTCCGCGAGGTCTTCGTCCGTCTCGGTCGGCAGGCCCACCATCAGATAGAGCTTGATCGTCAACATCCCGCGGTCGAACACCGCGCCGCAGATGTCCACGATCTCGTCGTTCGTCAGGTTCTTGTTGATGACCTTCCGCAGTCGATCCGAGCCGGTTTCGGGTGCGACGGCGATCTGTTGGTCCCTCGATTCGACGAGGGCATCGAGCAGTTCGTCCTCGATCTGATCGAGCCGCAGGGACGAGACCGAGATGCGGTAATTCATCGCGCGCAAGCCTTGAAGGATTTCGCTGATTTCCGGGTGATCGCAGACGGCCGTCGAGACGAGCCCGATCTTGTCCGTTTTAGCGCGCCATTCGGCGGCCTTCGCCAGCACGTCACGCGCGGGGACGACGCGCGGCGGCCAGTAATTAAATCCGGCCCAGCAGAAGCGACAGCCCTGCGAGCAGCCACGCGAAATCTCGATGAGGAAACGCTCGCCCATCTCGGCCTCGGGCGCCCAGACGACGGTCGAGGGCGCAAATACTTCCGTGCCACGCAACTGTTCGGCGATCTCCATCTCGCCCCGCCGCATCGCGCGCCTGAGAGACCCCTCCTTCGGGTTCTCCGCCGCTATCGCGCGCCCGACCCTCATGGGCACGCCCAACTGCTTCGGCGTGTAAGCTTCGATCGTGCCGTCTTCGTGATAAGCCACTTCGTACAGCGACGGCACGTAAAAGCCGCGGCCGCGACGGGCGAGCGCGAGCAGCAGATCCTCTTTGGTTCCCTCGTTCTCGAAGAGCGCGTCCACTAGTTGCGGCACCAGCACCTCGCCCTCGCCGACGCCGACCACGTCCGTGAAGTCCGCGATCGGCTCTGGATTCAGGAACGAAGCCGCGCCACCCATCACCACCAGCGGATCACGTTCGGCGCGGTCCTTCGCCCACAACGGCATGCCGGCGAGCCGCAGCATCCGCGCCATGTTCAGGTAATCCGTCTCGAACGAGATGGAGAAGGCGACCGCGTCGAAGTCGCGCACCGGCGTCTGTGTCTCAAGCGTCAGGAGCGGCGCGCCGGTCTTTTCGTATTCGCGCAGTTCTGATTCGTCCGGCAGAAAGACCCGCTCGCACGAGACGCCGGGGATGTTGTTAAAGAGTTCGTAAACGGCGTGAAAGCCCAGATTCGCCATCCCGACGGAATAGACGTTCGGGTAACACAGCGCGACGCGCAACTCGGCCCCACGCCGCACCACGTAGCCTTCCTCGGTGGCGAGTTTCCGCCTGTAGCTTTCGACGATTTTTTTCACGTAAAACCTGTCCGTAGTCCGCTGTCCGTGGTCGGTTGCCGGTTGGGTTAGATGCCCTCGCCCTGTCATTGGCGGCCTCCGCCGTAGAGAAACAACGGACATCTGACCACAGACAACGGGCAGCCTTACTGCCTCGTTCCCTCTAGGAACGCTTTCAGCTTCCGCGAGCGCGAAGGGTGACGGAGTTTGCGGAGCGCCTTGGCCTCGATCTGGCGGATGCGCTCGCGCGTGACGGCGAAGTGTTGGCCGACCTCTTCGAGCGTGTGCTCGGAGCCGGTAGTGCCGAGGCCGAAGCGCATCTTGATGACTTTCTCTTCGCGCGGCGTCAAGGTCGCCAGCACTTCGTCGGTGATCTCGCGCAGGTTCGCGGCGACGACCGCATCGGCCGGGTTCAAAATCGACTTGTCCTCGATGAAGTCGCCGAGGTGCGAGTCTTCCTCTTCGCCGATCGGCGTCTCCAGAGAGATCGGCTCCTGCGCGATCTTCAACACCTTACGCACCTTCGAGACGGGGATGTCCATCTTGCGCGCGATCTCTTCGCTCGTGGGTTCGCGGCCCAACTCCTGCACCAGCGAGCGCGAGGTGCGGATGAGCTTGTTAATGGTTTCGATCATGTGGACCGGAATGCGAATCGTGCGGGCCTGATCGGCGATGGCGCGCGTGATCGCTTGCCGGATCCACCACGTCGCATAGGTCGAAAACTTGTAGCCGCGTCGCCACTCAAACTTGTCCACGGCCTTCATCAGGCCGATGTTGCCCTCTTGGATCAGGTCGAGGAACTGGAGGCCGCGGTTGGTGTACTTCTTCGCGATCGAGACGACGAGCCGCAGATTCGCCTCGATCAATTCGCGTTTGGCCTGCGAGGTCTGGTACTCGCCGGCGGCGATGGTTTGCAGCGAGCGCTTGATCTCGACCGGCTGGATGAACGTCTCTGACTCGATCTGCTGGAGCTTGCGGCGCGCGTTCGAGACGAAGCGCTTGTAGTCGCGCTCTTCTTCGGGCTTGAGACGCTTGCGCGTCAGGCGCTCGGAGTATTTTTCGATGTCGCGCTCGGCGGCGCGGACCTCGTCCACGACGAGACGGATTGACCCAATCAGGCGCTGGCGCACCCGCTCGGTCATGTTCAACTGGCCGATCTCGTGGGCGATTTCGAGGCGGGTACGCGCGACTTTGCGCTTCAGGCGCAGGAGCTTGCGCGATGACTTGCCGCGCATCAACTTCTGCTCGGAACGCAACCTTTCCCACTCGCGCAGGCCGGCGCGGAAATGCTTGCGGATATTGCCGATGCCCTCAATGGTCCACTGGTAATACTCTTCGGCCTTGTCTTCCTGCCCGGTCAACTCGGCCTGATCCGAGAAGTTGACGATCTCGCGGATGTTGAGGCGGCCCGCTTCGAGTTCCTCGCCGAGCTTCAGCAACTCGGCGACGGCGATCGGCGACCGCGAGATGGCCTTCTGGGTTTTCAACTGGCCGCGTTCAATCCGCTTCGCAATCGAAACCTCGCCCTCGCGCGTGAGCAACGGCACGACGCCCATCTCGCGCAGATAGAGGCGGACAGGATCATTCGTCTTTTCCAGCACGCCCGCCGAAAGATCGAGTTCGATGTCCTCGTCGCTTAGTTCCTCGTCGTCAGAGCCGGCGGAAGCCGCCGCCTGTTCGAGCAGGCGCTCGTCGGAATCGGCGATGGCGATGTTCGCGCTGTCGAGCTTTTGCAGCACGTCCTCAATGTCGTCGGGCGAGACGACGTTATCGGGCAACTCGCGGTTGAGGTCGTCGAACGTCAGATACTTCTTGTCGCCACCCAACTCCAGCAGGCGCTGCATCACGTCGTCTTGATCTTTCTCTTCCATGCTCAAACGTCCACCCGGAGAGTTCAAATTGTTGCTCGACATTTTAGATTTTCGACTTGCGCCCGGCGAGGACAGGGGCGGCCCCGGAACGCGCGTGGTGAATTTTAAGAAATTGCCAATCAAAAAAGCAAAACCGAAAACTTGGCGACCGCCGCCCTTACTGGCGCAGCACGGCGAGCGCCGCCTGCAACTGGATGCGCCGGCGCGTCCACTCCAGATTCTCCAACACCAACTCGTCGCGGCGGGCCGCGTCGCCTTCGCGCTCGGCGGCCGCGATCTCGTGTCCCAAATCCTTCAGCCGACGTTCGACCCGCATCAGCCTGAGCGTCGTTAGACAACTTTCGGCCTCGGCGAGCACGTCGTCGGCCGCTTCACCAGTGGCGCGCTCGGGCTCGCCCCACCACAACATCGCGACGAGTCGGCCGGCCTCTTCGTCGCCCTCGGCGCGCGCACTCAACGAATCAAAGTCAACTTCCGCGCCCGCCGCCTGCAACTCTTTCATCGCGCCAAAGACCTTCGCGCTCGCCAACTCGGCATAGTCGTCCGCTTCGACGTGCGGCAACACCATCTCGCGCAACTCTGCGTCGTGGATGAGCAGTTCGAGCAGGCGTTGCTCGGCGACGGTCACTTGCGCGCGGCCCGCGTTCACGATTTTCTCGCGCACGTTGGGCGTCGCCGAGGGGCGCGCGTCGCTTCTGTCTGCTGCTCCGGCGGCCGTCGTTCCCGACGTGGCGGCGGCGTGCCGCACGCCCTTCCACAGTTCCTGTCGCAGCGAAGGGTCTTCGATCCTCAGGGCGTTCGTGATGATGTCAAAATACTCGCGCTTCTGCACCGGGTTGCGGACGGCGCGGACGAACGGAAGCAATTCCTCGACCGCCTCGGCCTTGTCCGCCGGGCGGTGTAGACTGCGATCTCGTAATGACTCGTTGAGTAAGAATTGAATGTGGGTGAGGGCCGCCCCGCGCCGCTCGTGGTACGCTTCGACGCCGTAAGCCTTAACGAATTCGTCCGGGTCCGCGCCTTCGGGCAGCACCAGCACTTTGATCTCGAAGTCTTCCGTCAGCAGCACTTCAATCGCGCGCTTCGCCGCTTTCACGCCTGCACGATCTCCATCATAGTTGACCACTATCTTCCGCGCAAACCGGCTTAAAAGTTTAACCTGCTCGGGCGTCAGCGCCGTCCCCAAACTCGCCACCGCGTTGCGGACGCCGAACTGGTACGGCACGATCAGATCGAGGTAGCCCTCGACGAGGATCGCAAACCCCTTGCGCCGAATCTCGTCGCGCGTCTGGTGCAGCCCGTACAAGTGCCGGCCCTTCGTGTAGGCGGCCGTTTCCGGAGAGTTCAGATACTTCGGCTCGCCCTCGCCCATCACGCGCCCGCCGAAGGCGACCGGTTTCCCCTGCGCGTCCAACACGGGAAAGATCAAGCGCCCGCGAAAGCGATCGTAAAACCCGCCCGCGTCTTTCTTCACCACCAGACCGCTGCGCTCGATCTGCCCCGCGCTCGCGCCCTTCTGCTTCAGGTGCGAGCCGAGCGCGTCCCAACTGTCCGGCGCGAAGCCCAGACGGAACTTGCGCCGCGTCTCCTCAGAGATGCCGCGCCCTTCGACATACTCGCGCGCCGCACGCGCCTCCGCGCCCTCACCTCGCTCTAACTGTTGCTCCCACCATTCGAGCGCCCATGCGTTCAACTCGATCACTTCGTCGGCCTCGCGCCGCCGCGACTCGAAACGCTTGTCTTCCTCCATGACGGGCAGCGGCACGTTCGCCTTCTCTGCCACGATGCGGATCGCTTCCGGGAACGACACGCGCTCCATCTCCATCACGAAGTTGAAGACAGATCCTCCTTTCTGGCAGCCGAAACAAAAGAAAATATCTTTAGCCGGGTTGACCGAAAACGAAGGCGTCTTCTCCTGATGGAACGGGCAGCACGCCATCCAGTTCGCGCCCTTTTTTTTGAGCGACACGTAGTCGCCCACGACGCGCACGATGTCGGCCTGACGGCGGAGATCATCAATGAAAGTTTGCGGGAAACGCATCAGCTTGAGGTCGCTACGGACGAACGAGGAGCGTCAAATAGTAGGGTGTCTCCTGCTTTATGAAAAGGCGGCCTCGATCTGCTCATGGTGTGTTTCGTAGAGAGTTTGAGCGCGGCGCTTCATCTCTTCAACCGGCGTGTGCGAAGTGATCTGTTCGGTTTCGGAGTTAATCAGAATCTCGCCAACCTGTCCGACCGAGCCGATGATTGGATAAGCGAGGATCACCGGCACGCGCCAAAGATCACCGGCCGCGGCTCTCTGGGCCAGATCAGCCGTGAAGCGATCCGGCAGGTGCTCGCTCAGAAACTGGTTGGCGGCGGCCTGCGCGCCGAGCGCCGTCATTTGCGTCGGTGTTCGTGTCGGCATAACGCCCTTTCTACTGCGAGGACTGACAAGTTGAAGGTTAGTTACCCGCAGGCCGCGGCGTCAATCGCCGGCCGCCGGAAACCGCTTTGCCTTCTCACTTCTACTGCTTTAATTCCACGACCGTTGCGCCCGCGCCGCCTTGCTCCGGCGGGGCTTGGGTGAAGCTGCCGACGTGGGGGTGGCCGCGCAGATGTTCGTGGACGGCGCGGCGCAAGGCTCCGGTCCCGTGGCCGTGGATGACGCGGACGATTGAGAGGGCATGCAGAAACGCCTCGTCGAGAAATTTGTCGAGCGCGTCGGCCGCCTCGTCGGTGGTGCGGCCGATGAGATTCAGTTCGGACTCGGGCTCGTGTTTCGATTGCGTGAGGCGCGTCTGCGTGGTGCGCGGCGCGGCCATCTGTTCGAGCCGGCCTACGCCGCGCGCGCCCGCGCCGGACTTAGCAGAGGCGGCGGGAACCAGTTCGACCAGTTCAAGGTTGCCGACCTTTTCGCGCAAGCGGAGTGAGCCGACACGCACCTCGGCCTCGCCGTCGCCGAGGCGCTCGACGGTGCCGACCTTGCCGAACGAGCGCAGCCGCACCGTGTCGCCCTGCGCGATGTCGCGCTGCTCGGCGGCGCGCCGGTATTCCTTGCCGCCGGCGGCCTTCATGGAAGCGATTTCGCGGGCAGCCTCTTCCTGCCCCTGTCTCACGACGCGGATGCCGCTCGCCACCTGTTGGTCCCCCCGCTGGTTGACGGGCTGTGACATCGGGCGCGAGGGATTGGAATGTTTCTGCGCCTCGCGGCGCAATTCGGCGGCGCGGCGCTCGGCCTCGCGCTCGACCTTGAGGCGCACGGCGCGGTCTTCGATCTGCGAGATCAGTTCCTGCGTCCGCCGCTCGAAATCGGCGACGCCGGCTCGCAGTTCGCGCTCAAACTCGCGCTGGCGTTCCGTCTCGCGCCGCTGCGCTTCGCGTTCGAGTCCGGCGTACTTATCCGCCACGGCCGCACGCTCTTCTTCGAGGGCGCGGCGGAGAGCTTCGGCCTCTTCCGCTTCGCGCTTTATGCGTTTCAGGTACTCGGCCGCTTCGCGCGCCGATTCGTCAACGTGCGCGGCGGCGTCCTCGACGATTTCGCGTGGAAAGCCGAAGCGGCGCGCGATGTCGATGCCGGACGACGCGCCGGCGAGTCCAACGAGCAGGCGGTAAGTCGGTTCCAAAGTCTTTTCATTGAACTCGACGCTCGCGTTGAGCACGCCGGGTTCGTTCGCGGCGTAATGTTTGAGGCCGCTGTAGTGTGTCGTGGCGATGACGTGCGCGCCGCAGCGGCGGCGGAAGTGATCCACCACGGCGACGCCGAGCGCCGAGCCTTCTTCCGGGTCGGTGCCGGTGCCGACCTCATCCAACAGAACGAGCGCGGGCCGGCGGCACAGCCCGATCATGCGGCTGATGTTGGCGACGTGCGCGGTGAAGGTCGAGAGGTTCGCGGCGAGCGACTGGCTGTCGCCGATGTCTGCCAGCACGGCGCGGTAGAGCGGCACGCGCGCCGTCTCGGCCGGAACGTGCAGGCCCGAAAGCGCCATCAGCGAAAGCAGCCCGGCGGTCTTCAGCACAACGGTTTTGCCGCCCGCGTTCGCGCCCGAGATGACCATCACGGGGCGCTCCGCTTCGAGCGTGAAAGACGAAGGCACGACCGCGCCTGCGCCGCCTGATTGCCGCAAGTTCTCTTCGAGCAGAGGATGCCGCGCTTTGACCAACTCAAGCGTTAAATCGTCGTCACTCACCAGCGGCTCGACGCAATCGAACGTGCGCGCCATCACGGCCTTAGCGTTGATGAAGTCAAGTTCGGCGACCGCGCGGGCGGCGCGCTCGATGGCGGGCAGTTCGCGTCGCAACTCTTCAGTCAGCGTCGAGAGGATGCGTGCGATCTCGCGCTCTTCCGTCTCGCGCAGGTTTTGCAGTTCGTTGTTGCCTTCGATCGTCTCAAGCGGTTCGACGAAAACGGTCTGCCCGGAGGACGAAAAGCCGTGCGCGACGCCCGCCACGCGCCCACGGTGATCGTTGCGG
>JBOGOY010000096.1:0-9063 GCA_050748185.1 Pyrinomonadaceae bacterium | reverse complement strand
GTGCGATGATGGCTTTAATTTTGCAGCCAGCTCTTAGGCAAGAGGGTGATGTCTGGACCTTCATGGAGTTTAACGAATTGGCCGACGTGGTGCGCTGCGATGCCGTGCCATGCGCGCTGGCTTTGAGTGAGGTTTATCGAGATGTGGCGTTTGAGGACGCGGCCCGCAGGCAACCGGGCATTGAGTTGCCAGAGCCGTCGCGATAGTTTTGATAGACTTGCATCGATGGCAGACCTGAAGGTTGCGGTTGTCGCCATCAAATTTCCAAATCATTTCTGAGAAAATCGACAACCGGTTAATTGAAAGTTTTTTTACTTGAATTTCTTATTCTGTTTGTGACCGTGCCGAGAAGCATCTACCCTCTCGCTAAAGCACAAAAACAGGACGCGCTGCTCTGGACGTTCATCGCTGCCGGCGTGTTCGTTCTGGTAGAGTTGATAGTCGTCGGCCTCTACGCCTTTATAAGTTTCTTAGGGGTTTACTTCTTCGGCTTGCTAGGGACCAGTAACAAGCAGCAGTTTGTATCTTTGGTTCATACGCTGGCTTTAGTGGGTGGGCTAACTGGCGTTGAAGCTGTCCGTCGTCAACTCGGTGAGCGCCAGCCCAGTACACCAACCCCACCTCCGCCCCCTGAGACCTTCTGATAAGCTGACAGCGTGTGTGCGCTTTGGGGCACGAGGCCAAAGCGTTGCCTTAAATATGAAGCGAGGAAATGAGCATGGCTGACCTGAGCGTTGATTTCGCCGGCATTAAATCTCCGAATCCTTTCTGGCTGGCATCCGCGCCGCCGACGAACATGGGCTCGATGGTCGAGCGCGCGTTTGACGCGGGCTGGGGCGGAGCGGTATGGAAGACCATCGGCGAGCCTATCCGCAACGTCTGCTCGCGCCTCGCGGCAATCGATCTCGGCCCGCAGCGGATGATGGGCCTCAACAACATCGAACTCATCTCCGACCGCCCGACGGAAGTGAACCTGCGCGAGATCAGAGACGTGAAGCGCAAGTACCCGCACCACGCCCTCGTCGTATCGCTGATGGTCGAGTCGAAGCGCGAAGCGTGGCAAGACATCTCGCGTCGGGTCGAAGACACAGGCGCGGACGGCGTCGAACTCAACTTCGGCTGCCCGCACGGGATGAGCGAGCGCGGCATGGGCGCGGCGATGGGGCAGGTGCCGGACTACACCTGCATGGTGACGGAGTGGGTCAAAGAGGCGACGCGCCTGCCCGTCATCGTCAAGCTGACGCCGAACGTGACGAGCATCAACCCGCCCGCCCGCGCGGCCGTGCGCGGCGGGGCCGACGCGCTCTCGCTTATCAACACGATCAACTCGGTGATGGGCGTCGATCTCGAAACATTGGTCCCACACCCGAACGTCAACGGGATGGCCGCGCATGGCGGCTACTGCGGCCCCGCCGTCAAGCCAATCGCCTTGAACATGGTTTCGGAACTGGCGCGCGACCCGGAAGTGCAAGTGCCCATCTCCGGCATCGGCGGCATCTCGACGTGGCGCGACGCGGCCGAGTTTCTGCTGCTCGGCGCGGCAAACGTGCAGGTCTGCACCGCCGTGATGCACTACGGCTACCGCATCGTTGAAGACTTGATCGACGGACTTTCAAACTACCTCGACGACAAAGGCTTCGCCTCCGTCCGCGACCTCGTCGGCCGCGCCGCGCCGCGCGTCACCCATTGGGGCAATCTCGACCTCAACTACAAGACGGTCGCACGCATCGACCACTCGAAGTGCATCCAGTGCAACCTCTGCCACGTCGCCTGCGAGGACGGCGCGCACCAATGCATCCCCCTCACCGAGATCGAAGGTCGCCGCTTCCCCGTCGTGGACGAGTCAGAGTGCGTCGGCTGTAACCTGTGCCTCCTCGTCTGCCCCTCGCCCGGCTGCATCTCGATGGTCAGAGTTGACGACGGCGGCCATCCGCTGTCTTGGCGCGAACTGGCGGGAGCGGATTAGCAAAGGTCGTTTGTAGCTCACCCCTGAACCAGTGACTTTCAGTCGCGTAGTTCGCTGTTTCCTGCTTACCTTACCCCCACGTCCGGAAAGGTTTTTTCAGTTCACATGAGTGCGGCATCAAACAACGCTCACGACCCCCAGCCCCGTCCCACCACCGACAACGCATCAGCGGGGCACGAACAGCGCATCGCCGTCACGATTGACGCTTGGAAACGCAAGTTGCTCGATCTCAGCAGGCGCAATCGCGCGATCAATTTCAAGATAAACAAGGTGTCAACCATCGCCATTGTTGACGAAGAGCCAGCGGAGATTTTTCGTCTGCTGCAACAGCAGCGCAAAACTCTGAAGTTCAAACCTCAGTCGGAGACGGGGACGCCCGTCGCCTCGGGCCATAAGGCGGCGACAAGCGTTGAATTGGCTTGGCCGGAACTCGTCGTGGAGTCAGCCGAGGCGTGGGAAGAGACGGACGATACGTCGCCCGCGCGCGACTTCGCGCCTTACGTCGCCAACGCACTCGACGCCCGCCACACGGATGACGAGCTTCAGACAAACTCGATCCCGGAGGCGCTGGATCGCTCGCTCCGACGACTTGACGAACAGGCCCGCAGCGTCATCGACGAGCAGGGCGTCAACGCTCTTTTTCTGGCGTTGGGGATGCTTCACTACAAGGAAGCTGACAGCTCGACGGAAAACATGCGTGCGCCGCTCATCCTCCTACCCGTTGAGTTGTCGCGCCGTTCCGCCCGAGCCGGCTATACCGTTAAGGCGGCAGACGAAGACCCGCAGGTGAACCCGGCTTTGGTCGAATATCTGCGCCGCAATTTCGGCATCGCGCTGCCCGAGTTGCCCGACGCAAGCGCGAGCGACGAGGACTACGATCTACAAAGCTTTTTCACGACGGCCAGTGGAACAATCGCCCAACAGTCCGATTGGGCGATCAAGACAGAGATTTATTTGGGGCTGTTCTCGTTTCAAAAGTTCGTCATGTACAAAGACCTTGAAACGAACAGTGCCGCCCTCTCCGCGCACAACCTTGTCTGCCAACTCATCACGCGCACCGGACAACAGCACGCGGGGCTACCGGCTGATGTGCGCGAGATGGAGCTTGATCGAGACTACGCGCCGGAAAGCACGTTTCAGGTCGTGGATGCGGATTCGAGTCAACTGCGCGCCGTCGCCGCAGTCGCGCGCGGGTACGATCTGGTCTTGGAAGGTCCGCCCGGCACGGGCAAATCGCAGACCATCACGAACCTCATCGCGCAAGCCCTCGCCGCCGGCAAGTCCGTCCTCTTCGTCGCCGAAAAGATGGCCGCCTTGCAGGTGGTCCACAGCCGCCTCGTCAGCGCCGGACTCGGGGAATTTTGTCTGGAACTTCATTCGACCAAAGCGAGCAAGCGCACGGTCATGCGCGAATTGAAAGTCGCACTCGACGCTTCACTGCAAGGTCTTGCCGCGCCGACCGCCTCGACTGAGAGCCTGCCGCGCATGCGCGCCACACTGACGGCTTACGCACAGGCCGTTCACGAGCCTTACGGCGCGCTCCAACTCTCGCCGTTTCAGGGCTACGGCAAATTGGGCGCGGTCTTGCACGCGCCCAAAGCGCGGCTTGAGAGCGACGTTAGTAGTGTCACACGCGGACAGCTTGATTATACGACGCGCACGCTGAGGGAACTGGCGGCGGCAGCAGAAGCCGTCGGCGATCCGTCCCTGCACGCTTGGCGCGATACCCGTCATACTTTTTATTCCGAGCAGGAACTGGACGACATCCGCGTGTCGGCGCAAGAAATTGCCGCGAGGCTGTCGGAACTCGCCGTGCGCGCGCAAGCTCTCGCAGCGGCTTATGGTATGCCGCCACTGCGTACTTTTGCGGACATCGAGACCACCGCGCACGTGGCCTCAGTTCTCGCGCGCTCGCCCGGAGCGCCGCTCGCCGTGCTTGAGAACGCGGCTTGGAACGACCCGCCGCCCGAAGCCGCCGAGTTGCTTCGGCGCGGCCGCAAAATTGCCGACCTCAGCTATCGCGCGTTACAGAAATTCACGCCCGCCGCGCTCGAAATAGATCACGCCGACGACATCGCTTACGTCGAACGAAAGTCCGAAGGCCTCTTCAACTTTCTGGCGTTTCTGGACGGGCGTTATCGCGCGATCAAAAAACGTTGGGCGGCTGACCGGCTGCCGTCCTATCAAGCAAGCCTCATCGAGCAGGCTCACGAGTTGAAAGCGGTAGACGAGTTGCGCCGTGAACGGCATCTGCTCGAAGCACGCGACGCCGAGGCGCGACAACTATTCGGCGCACTCTGGCAGGGCGCGGAGTCATCTTGGGAAACGCTCGAACGCTACGTCGCTTGGGTCGTGGAGTTTCGCGGCCTGTGCGTCAAACACGGGCTGCAACAAAGCGCGCTTCAGACTGCCGCGCAAGCTGCGCCCGACACTTCCACCGCGCAACGTCTGCAAGCCGACGCCGTGCGCCAGCGCGGGCGGCTCACGACGCTCTGTCAAAGCGTCGGTTGGCCGGACAACTATTTTGCCGACGCGACGCTTGCCGAAACCGAAGCGCGTGTCGTCACGCTCGCCGAGAGCATTGCGCTTGGTCCCCGTTGGGCTTCCTTTGAGGCGGCGCGGCAAAAAGCCGCCAAGAGCATCGCCGGCGAGTTGCTGCCGGCGGCTTTCAACAAACAGCTTGCCTTCTCAGAACTTGCACCCGCCTTCCTGCGCGCCTTCTATCAAAAGTGGCTCGCGTCGGTCGTGGGCGAGCGTGAGGTGCTGCGCGACTTTCACACGCTCACACACGAACAGCGCGTCCGTGAGTTTCAGGAACTGGACGAGCGCGTGCTGTTGGAGAACCGCGCCGCGCTTGTCGGCCGCCTGCGCGACGCGACGCAACATCGCCTGCAACAACCGGAAGCCGCCGCCGCGATGCCCAATCTGCGCCGCGAGATGGCCCGGCAGCGCGGCCTCAATCCGCTTCGCAAAACGATGAAGCAGGCCGAAGCAGCGATTCGCGCGATCAAGCCCTGCTTCATGATGAGTCCGCAGAGCGTGGCGCAACTGCTCGACGGCGCGCAGCCGAGTTTCGATCTCGTCATTTTCGATGAAGCTTCGCAGCTCCCCCCCGAAGATGCCGCCGGCGCGATCATGCGCGGGAAACAGTTGGTAGTCGTCGGCGATCCGAAGCAGTTGCCGCCGACCAACTTTTTCTCCGTGACGAGCGGGCAGGTCGAAGCGCCTACGGGCGACGACGGCACGCCGCTTTACGAGGACTCCGAAAGCATCCTCGAAGAGTTCATGGGCGCAGGTCTGCCACAGTCGCGCCTCAAGTGGCACTATCGCAGCGCGCACGAATCGCTCATCACTTTCTCGAACGTCAGCTTTTACGACGCGGAGCTTTACACCTTCCCCAGCGTCGAGACCGGCACGCACGCGAGCGGCCTGCAGTTCGAGTATGTCGCCGACGGCGTGTACCAAGGCAAGGGATTGAATCTGATTGAAGCGCGGCGGGTGGCCGATGCGGTCGTGCGTTTCGCGCGCGAGCAGGCGGAGCGACGTGCGCGCGGCGAGCGGGAGATGTCGCTTGGCGTCGGCACGTTCAACCTGCGCCAGCAGATCGCTATCCAAGACGAATTAGAGCAACGCCGGCGACAAGAACCAAACATCGAACCTTTCTTCGCGCGCAAAGAGGAAGAGGGCTTCTTCGTCAAGAACCTTGAGAACATTCAGGGCGACGAGCGCGATGTCGTGTTCCTGAGCGTGACTTACGCCAGAGCGACGGACGGGCGTTTGCGCTACAACTTCGGCCCGCTCAATGGCGAGAACGGCTGGCGGCGGCTTAACGTCCTGACGACCCGCGCCCGTCACGCCATGCGCGTCTTTTCTTCCATCAGAGGCGACGACATCAACCTTGCGGCCACGACCGCGCGCGGCGCGCAACTGCTCCGCGAATTTCTCATCTACGCCGAACACGGACGGCTGGAAAGCGTGACAGCTTCGGCGCTCGCGGCCACCGAGTCGCCATTCGAGCGCGACGTACTGAAGGAATTGAAGCTGAAACACCTGTCAGTCGTCCCGCAAGTCGGCGTCGCCGGTTATCGCATTGACCTCGGCGTGTTGGACGAAGTGGTAAGCGGTCGCTTCATCTGCGGCATCGAGTGCGACGGCGCGGCTTACCACTTGTCGGAGACGGCGCGCGACCGCGACCGTCTGCGACAGCAAGTGTTGGAAGCGCGCGGATGGGACATTCACCGCGTCTGGTCCACCGACTGGTTCAAGGATCGCGCGGGACAGATCGAACGATTACTGAAGCTCATCGAACAATCACGGGCGCACGCGCGGCAGAAAGCGGAGGCTGAGCGGGAGGCGCGCGCGGCCGCGCTCGCCGATTTCGCCACGACGGAAACGTCCGAGGCGGAAGAGACGCCGCGGAGCGAGATTGAAGTAGTCGCTTACGTCCGTCCGTTAGCTGTGCTGTACCGACTCGACGGCCACGCCGGACGCTACGCCGGCACGCGCTTGCTTGACGCGCCACAGGGAATGCTCGCCCATGCGGTGCAGGCGGTCGTGGACGTTGAGTCGCCCATGCATCTGAAAGATTTGATTGCGCGCGTGGCTGAGATGTGGAACCAGCGCAGCGGCCCGCGCATCTCCGAACGCATCGCGGAAGTCTGCGGCGCGTTGGCGCGCGAGGGGCGGCTTACGCTCCGCGGCGATTTTGTGTGGCATCCCTCCGGTAAATGCCAAGTGCGCTCGCGCGCCGGCACGAACATCCCGGCGGAGCGCATTGCGCCGGAAGAGATCGGCGCGGCGGTCTTGTCCGTGCTGCGGGCAGGCAGAGGCTTCGCCCGCTCGCAACTCGTTAACGAGGCGCGCGCTGTCTTAGGCTTTAACCGCACCGGCCCCTCCATCGAGGCCGCCGTCGGCGCGGCTATTGACGCGCTGTTGCAAGAGGGAAGGGCGGGCGAAGGAAGCTTAGGCGTCTCCCTGCGTGAGTGAGCAGCCGGGCGCGAAGGTGCGCTTTTGCTGCGATCGTGCTCCGCGGACTGGATTCGGTTTGGTTAAGTTACCAACAGACTTCTTGATTGACCCAAGAGGTAAGGAACCATGAGAATTAAATCAACAGGCAAGTGTGCGTACTGCGACGGCGTCTTCAGCCGGCAGGCGATGGGGCGGCATCTGGCGACGTGCCGAGGAAAACAGGCTGAACTCGCACCCGCGCCTCAACGCCGTGCGGCGACGGCGAAAGTCTTCCACCTCTTCGTCGAAGGTGATGGCCTGCCGGAATACTGGATGCACCTCGAAGCCCCGGCCCGGATCACACTGAAAGACTTCGACGCATTCTTGCGGCGCACGTGGCTTGAGTGCTGCGGTCACCTGAGCGCCTTCACCATCGACGGGCGGCGTTTCAACCACGTCCAGTTCGACGACGAGAGGGAAGACTTTTTTCGCAACACCTTCGTCGGCGTTCCCAAAGATCGAGACATGAACGTCGCGCTCGCCGACGCGCTTCGCGCCGGCCTCAGGTTCGAGCACGAGTATGACTTCGGCAGCACGACCGCTCTCAAGCTGAAAGTCGTGGCCGAATACGAGAGCGCCGTCAAAGGCAAGTCGATCAAAGTCCTCTCCCGCAACGATCCGCCGCCGATTTCCTGCGGCTCCTGCGAGCAGTTCGCCACACAGATTTGTTCCATGTGTATGTCTGAGGAAGAAGGCTGGCTGTGCGATGAGTGTGCGGCGTCCCACGATTGCGAGGAAGATTACTTTCTGCCGCTCGTCAACTCGCCGCGCGCCGGTGTCTGCGGGTACGAAGGGTGAATTATCTCTCCTTCATCTCACTGTTCTGCGGGGGCGTCGCTTTCGCCTTCCTCATCTGGATCGTCGTGCCCGCCCCACATTATCGCCTCTTTGAAGTGGCCGTCGCGGCCGGCGAGTGGAGTCTGTATTTCGGTGCGCTGGGGTTGGCGGGCGCGGCGCTCGGGCTGTTGGCGGTGGCGCGCGGTGGCGGCGTTCATGTGCCCGCGTGGCTCGCGGTCGGGCTGGGCACGATGGCGCTGGCACTCTCGTTGGTCCCACCGTTGAGCGCGCGGGGCGTCGCGCGGGATCACAGCCTCAAGCTCTCGCTGCGCGAGTACATCGGCAGCGGAGACGCGGAGTCCGCGACGCAAGGGCTCATTGAGCGGACGATCAGTTTCGCCCAACATGGCGACACCAGATTAGACCTCGACGTTTATCGAGCGGGCGGGGGTCAGCACCGACCGGCGATCATCGTCGTCCACGGCGGAGCGTGGAGCGGGGGAGACAAGGGCGATTACCCGCGTTGGAATCGCTGGCTGGCGCGGCAGGGCTTCGTCGTCTTCGACGTGCAATACCGCCTCGCGCAGCCGAACTGGCAAACGGCGACGGGCGACGTGAAGTGCGCCGTCGGGTGGGTCAGGCAACACGCGGACGAGTTCGGGGTCGATCCGGCAAGGCTCGCGTTGCTCGGCCGCTCGGCGGGCGGCCATCTCGCGCTGCTGGCGGCTTACACGGCGCGCGCCCCCGAATTGCCGCCGAGTTGCGATGCGCCGGATACGTCCGTGCGCGCCGTCGTCTCGCTCTACGGAGCCACCGATCTGCTGTGGGGTTATCGACATCCGGCCAACCAGCGTGTGCTCGACGGGCCGGGCAAAATCCGCGGCTTCCTCGGAGGCACGCCCGAAACCGCAGGCGACAGGTTCCGGCTGCTCTCGCCCGTCGCCCAAGTCGCCTCAGACTCGCCGCCGACGCTGCTCATTCACGGCGGCCGAGACCAGTTGGTCGGCCCCGAGCACACGGCACGTCTGACGCAGCGGTTGGTGGAGTTCGGCGTCCCGCACCGCGCGCTACTGGTCCCCTACGCGCAGCACGCCTTCGACTACAACTTCAACGGCTGGGGTTCGCAACTCACGCGGGCCGTCCTGCTCGACTTCCTCCGACGGCACTTACGCGACGGCGCTCAAACGGCGTTAGTGGGTTAAACGGGGAAGATGAGCCGCAGATGAACGCGGATAAACGCGGATTGAATCAATTGGTTTTCTGATCCGCGTTTATCCGCGTTCATCTGCGGCCGCTCTTTTTCTCCTCTAATT
>JBOGOY010000095.1:0-9144 GCA_050748185.1 Pyrinomonadaceae bacterium | reverse complement strand
TCGGCGAAAAACTCTTTCGCCTGCGGCTTGAAAATCTCCCACGGCGGGTTGGTGATGATCGCGTCGAAGCCGCCGCCCCGGTTCATCACGTCGTCAAACTCGAAGCCCCAATGAAACGGGCGCAGATGGCGGATGTCGTCAATCGTCAACTTGCGCTTAACGGTCTTGCCTTCCTTGTTCTTCCCTTCGTCCCACGCGGCTTGCTCGAACCGGATGCCCAAGCCGCCGAACTGATCGAGCAGAATCTCGTCGAGCGTCTCAGTCACTTCGCGCTTCTTCACTTCGATATTGTCGCGCAAATTGCGTAAGTCCTGCTCGAAAGACGCCGCCTGACGATAGACACGAATATCGTTCGTCGTCTCGCGCACAAAATCACGGTAGGCTTTCTGAAACAGATTGCCTTGCGCGGCGTGTCGCTGGTCAAACTCGCTCTCATCAATCCGCAGCAAGCCGATCAGGGAATGTCCCGTCAGGATGTTGAAATCAATGTTCGGCAGCGGCTCTAATTGTTCGGCGCGTTCGACCGAAGCGACGAGCGCGAGAAACAGTCGCAGTTTCGCAATCTCCGTCGCCTCTTCCATGATGTCCACGCCGAAGAGATTGTTCTTGATGATCTCGCGCTTGACGTAGTAGCTCAGAGACGAATGCTCGCCGCGCAGTTTACCCAGCCATTGCCGCCCGGCGGCGTCGCCGTGAAACTCGATGTGCGAGATGACGGCTTGATAGATGTTGACGAGCGTTTTCATCGCCGCCACCAGAAACGCGCCCGACCCGCACGCCGGATCGAGCAGCTTCATGTCCGGCAAAATATCTTGCAGAAGTTTCTGGCAGTAGAAGCTGTCGAGGTTGAGCAGCAAATCGCCAGTCGAATCAAAGCGGCGCGAGGCGAACAAGTTGTGATCCTTGACGGTGAAAAGCTCGCCCGTATGCTGAGTTGACGATGCGGGCAAAGCATAAGCGTTGATGCGGTCGAGGATGAGTTTATAAATCGTCTGCTCGCATAGGTACTGCGTGATCTCGGTGCGCGTGTAATAGGCTCCGAACGCTTTCTGGTTGATGTACTTCTCAAAGATGTAGCCGAGCACGTCCGGGTTGATCTCGTCCGCCTTGCCGCCGGGCGTGTCGTTCAAGTTCCAAGAATAGCTGTCGAACAAGCCGAACAGATTTTCAAAAGCCGCGTCCGCAATCGTGATGTTCGTCCAGCGCGACTCGATGCCGTGCCTGAGAAACAGCCCGCCGTTCAAGTACGGCACGCCGCCGATCAACCTCTTCGCCGTCTCGCCGCGTCTGTCCTCCGGCTTGGCGAAGCCTTCAAAGAAGAGCGTGTCAAGGAATTCGCCGTAATAGCGATCCGCGCCGCGCTCGCGGCTCCGCTTCAACTCGTTTTGCAAATACTTGTAGTCCTGTGCGGCTCCGCGCCCCTTGATGAAGCCTTTGCTTTGCAGAAAGTAAATGAACATCAGGCGGTTCAGCAGCACAGAGGCGTACCAACGCCGATCATGCTCGTCGTCAATGCCCTTGATCTGTTCGAGAAAAGCGAGGTGCTGCTCGCGGAATGCGGCGTAGAACTTCTTGGTGACGCGCTCCACGTCGAGCGCCGCCTTGAGCTTCGAGGCGGCTTCGGTGACGGCGACGTTGCCCGCCTCGTCCATCTCCGAGATGTCCACGACCATCGCGCTCAATTTTTGCAGGAAGAGATCGGCGGGTTGGCCGCGCATAAAGATGTGGTCGCGCGGGTAGAGTTTCCCGCTCTCGCGCTTTGCCCAATACCAAAGGCTCTGTGTGCGCTCGCGGTCGAGGAAGATGAGCAAATTTTCGTGGTGAAATTTGGAGATTTCGGCGTGAACGCTCCGGCGCGTCTTCGCATCTGGAATCACGCCGTCAGCCGCTGTCAATTCATAAACCACGACGCCGCCGAGTTGCGCGACCTGCGTGCGCTCGAACGTCGCGCCGTCAACTTGCGTCGTCACCTTCTGCCGCCCGGCGGGGTGCGACCAGCCGAGTTCTTCGATGAAGAGTCCACGGAAGTCAAAGCGCTCAAGGTGTTGGCGTACCCGCAAGGGGTTGAATGACATGAGTTGTTCAACTTTCCTTTCGGAATAATCCCAGAGAACAAATTATCTGCGGTTCCTGTTTCTCGCCTCCTTCGCTGACTTGGCACAAGCGGTCTTCTTCGCGCAGGGCGATCACTAACTCCGCCAGCGCCGGGTCGCCGATGCCGCTCTTGAGTTGGCGGTTGAGCGTGTCAACCGCCGTTTGCTTGAGCGGATAATCGTATAGCTCTTGAATCGCCAGCGAGAGTTTGCGGTTCTCGAAAAGCGTCCCTTTGATTGAAGTCTCGTAAGCCTTCAAACGCTCGTAGGTGCGGAAACGCGCCGACGAAGGGCGACCCAGTTGCCCGCCCGCCGTGCTTTGCTCTTTGACGATGTGCTCGACGCCCTGCCCGACGATCTCGTGGTGTCGCGGGTGGCGTGGCAGCGGGGGTTCATCCGGCGCGCACTCTGCTGCGTTGAGGATGGCGAGTTGAGATTGCGTGACGCTTTGGCCGTCGCCGTCAATCCACGCGAGCGCGTCGGTATCGTCGCCGGTTCGCATGTAAACGAGCACGCCTTCGGGCTTGCCGGCGGTCGCTTGATGCGCCCGCGTCGAATAGACGACGTTCGGCAGTTCGTCAATCTTGCGCTGCAACGAAGGATCACGGTCAATGGCGTTCTTCCAAATCTGGTAAGCGTAAGAGGCGAGGTCAACCTCCGTGTCGGCTTCGCCGTCGAGAATGCCCGCCTTCTCGTGGTAGAGATCGACGAGCGCGCTGGTGTTCAATTCATCTTCAAAGAAGGCTTCGTCCGCGCCGACGACTTCGGCGTTTTCGCGCAGGCGTTGCGAGACGCGACTCCGCAGCCGAATGATCCGCTCGACACCATCGGCGGGCAGAAACGAGTAGCACCGGATTTCCGCTGCCTTCTGCCCGATGCGATCAACGCGCCCGGCGCGCTGAATCAATCGGATGATCGCCCACGGCAGATCGTAATTGACGACGATGTGAGCATCTTGCAAATTCTGACCTTCGCTCAACACGTCGGTCGCCACGAGCACGCGCAACTCCTGCTCAGGCGAAACTATCGCGCGCTTATCGTTGCTTTCGGGGCTGAAACGCCACGCGAGTTCCGTCGGGTCGGGCGAACTGCCGGTTGCCCCTTCGATGTGCGTGATGCCGTGAATTTTCAGTTGCTTCGCAAGGTAGTCAACCGTGTCGGCGAACTGCGTGAAGACGAGCACCTTGTCGTATGGATGAGTGAATTGCAGCAGTTGGATGAGTGACGCTAACTTGGCGTCCCGGTTCGTCTGCCATGTTCCGCAAGTTTGCAGCACCTTGATTAAAGCACGCGCGTCTTTCAGCAAATCCTCTCGCAGTTTATCGAGGAAGAGATTGGGGCGAACCCACTTGAAGCGGCGGCGGTAGGCGCTCGCATATATTTCGTAAACCTCCGCCCCGCGCTCGCGGTAATCAGCTTCCGTGAGCGGTGCGCCGCGTAACTCTTCGACTTCCGTCTTCGATTCGTCATCGGTGTCCGTGTCGTCTTCATCATCAAACAACCCGCCCGCCATACCGGCATCCGCATCACTATCAGAGGTGTGCGTGTCGAGCAGTTCGGCGGTTTGTGTGCCGATGGGAATCTGTATTCCCGATTCAATCGCGTGAAGAAAGATGAAGTTACGCAGGATGTGTCGTTCGATGGATTGCAGAAAGGCGGGGCCGCCCGACTCAAGCCGCTTGAAGAGATTAGTGCGGCAAAAACCCATCAGCCGTTTGCCGGCGCGCGAAAGACCGCCTAACAGCTTGGCTTCCGCTGGTGTCGGCGGTTCCTGCGGAGCAGCAGCGACATAGTTTCCCAACCCGTAGCGCGGCAAGCTCAACTTATCTATCGCGCGCACGACCGGCAAGGACGACAGACGCGCGTATGGATCGTCTTGGTCTTCGTCGTTGATGGCAAACTTAATGGTGGCCGGCGTGCGCGTCGGGAAGTAAGAATGGCTGCCATCTTCGTAGACGAGGTAGGGTCGCCCGTCGTCGCCATCTCGTTTGGCGTAGTTGGCTTGAATGAAGCCGCGCGTGCGGCGCACGAGGTAGAGGCGCATCAGATCGCGCCAATCGTCCGCGTGCTCGCTCTTCTCGAACGCGCGGAGCGAGCGCACCGGACATTGATACTGCTGCAAAAACTCAAGCTCGCCCATTTCGCCGATCTTCTTTTCGGGTCGAATGCCGAGATCGAGGTCTTCGGAAACGAATAAGCGTAACTGCGCGGAGAGGTCGAGATAAGTTTTGTTGTACGGAGTGGCGGAGAGCAGAATACACTTGCTGTCAGAGAGCTTGATGTATTCCTGAATCGCCTTATACCGCTTGCCCTCGCGGTTACGCAGATTATGGCTCTCGTCAATCAGCACGAGACGGTAGCGCGCCGGCACGTTCGGCAAATCTTTGATGACTTGGCTCGCCGACATCACTTTGGCGCGCATCCCGTAACGGTCAGCGTAGCTCTGCCACATATTGGTCAAATTCTTCGGGCAGATGATGAGGGTGCTGACGCCTTGATCGTCTTCAAAGATGCGCGCGAGCGCCGTCGCCATTAAGGTTTTGCCGAGTCCGACCACATCGCCGATCAGCACGCCGCCGCGTTTGTTGAGATGGTGCGCCGCGATCTTGACGGCGGCGGTTTGGAACTCGAAGAGCCGGTTGCCGAAGTCGCGCGGAATGCGAAACTCAGAGAGTCCGGCGCGCGCCTCCTGCGAAAGGTGGTAAGCGATTTTCAAATAGATGTGATACGGGAGGCGTTCCTTGACCCAACTGTTGTCAATGATCTCCGCCAACTCCGCGGAGATGTCTATGCAACGCGAATCTTCCCATCGATCTTCAAACCACTGTTGTAGCTTCCGGCAAGCGTCGTGGTCGAGCACGTCCACGTTGAGTTCGCCTTGTTTAGCTAAACCTGCCATCGTCAGGTTGCTGCTGCCGACGAAGCCGACCGTCGGATTGTTCGGGTCTCGGCGGTGAAGCAGGTAGAGCTTGGCGTGCAGGCGGTGACGCAGGAACAGCTTGACGATCACCTTCTTGGCTTTGAGTTGCGCGCTCAGGCGGCGCAGACCATCGTCGTCGGAATTCGTCGGCGCGCCGAATTCCAATTGTTCCTTAAACTGCTCGGCTACCTTTTTACGCAGGCGCACGACAGTTCCCTGATCGATTAGCTCATCGTCTGCTAAGAGACTGTAGGCGGCCCGGAATTCTTCCTGCGGAGCCGAGTGCATCCCGATCAGCAGACGGCAACATGCGCCCTCGCCGCCGGCCCACCCATCAACCAACTTGTCAATCAGTTTCCAGCCCCGCAGGTTGAAATACCCAACGCTAAAATCGGCGCGCTCGGAAACCTGCAAGCTCTCTTTGAGTGCGGGCAGGAGAGGTAAGTCAATGTTATCGAAGATTCTCGGCATGCGGCAGTCGGGTACGCAAAGGGACATCCCTTCGCGGATCACTGGTTACGTTTTCCTGATTACTTTAGAAGTTACGCAGTTGAGCGAACAGTTGAGAGTGACCCTTGAGGCGTGAGCCGTGGCACTCACCAGATCACGGCTGAAGCCGTCACTCTGAACTCAACTGCGTAACTTCTAATCTAAAAGATCGAGAAGCGCACAGTCAGGTATTTCTTCGGGTTCTGGCGGAAGTCGTAGATGAGCTTGACCGATTCGGAGGAGAGTTGGTTGACGTTGTTGTAAAGCTGCTCGTCGGTGACGAGACGGCCGAGCGTGCCTTCGCCGCGCTGGACCCCGGCGACGAGATTATCGACGCGCTCGGCGGCGGTGTTGAAGCGGGCGATGGCGGCGCGGGCGTCGTTGTAGAGCGCTTCATCGGTGAGGAGTCTCCCGGCGGTGCCGCGGCCGGCGCGGATGTCGGCGACGATGGTGTTAACCTCTTCGACCGAGCGGTTGAAACGGGCGACGGTCGCGCGGGCGTCGTTGTAGAGCGCTTCATCGGTGAGGAGTCTCCCGGCGGTGCCGCGGCCGGCGCGGATGTCGTCGGCGATTGATTGCAGGCTCTGGCTAACGGCGTTGAGGTTGTTGTAGAGCGCCGGGTCGTTAATTAGTTTCGCGGCGGAACCCTGCCCGCTGCGGATGTCGCGGATGGCGGCCTGTGTGTCGCGCACGGTGGCGTTGAGGTTGTTGTAAAAGGCGTCGTCGTTGACGAAGCGGCCGAGCGTGCCTTCGCCCTCGTTAATCTTCTGCGTGATGTCGGTCAGTTGCACGGACAAGCGGTTGAGCTGCCGGACCAGTTCGTTGCTCGACGTGGTTAGTTGCGCGATGCTCTCCGAAGTGGTCGAGGGCAGTTCGTAGTTTTCGGGAATGGGCTGGCCGTCGGGCGTGCCGGGCACGATGTTGATCACGCGATCACTGCCGAGCAGGCTCGGCGAGCCGAGTTGCGCGGTCGAGTCGGTGCGGACCAGTTCGGTCACGGATTTGCCGTCAACATTCTGATCGAGCGCGAGGATGGCTTCGACGCGCGCGCTGTTCGGGTCGTCCGAGGGCGGCAACAAATTGACGTCCGTCACCCGCCCGATCCTGACGCCGGCCAAGCGCACTTCGGCGCCGGGCCGCAAGCCCTCGGCGTTGGCGAATTTGGCCTTCACCCGCAGCTTGCGCGCGAACGAGATGTCACCCGAAGCGTTCAGGATCAGGAAGACCAACACCACGATGGCGATGATCACGAACAGGCCGACACGCACCTCGCGCAGGCCGATGATCTTTTTTTGCTGAGGCATAAGCTAAATGATGAATGATGAATGCGAAATGATGAATGATGAATGAAAGACAACTGGCTCTTCATTCATCATTCATCATTTCCTTTCAGTGTCCGCGCAAAAACTTCTGGATGTACTGGTCTTCGGAATGTTTCAGCATCTCGTCGGTGCCGCTGAAGATGACCTGCCCTTCGCGCATCATCAGGACTTTGGTGTTGGTCAGACACAGGCGCTCGCCCTCTTTCTCGAAAATGACTTCGCCCATGTCGTTGACGGCCGCGTACTCCGAGGTCAGATACCCGAGGTTGTTCATCTCGTGCGTGACGAAGATCGAGGACACGTCTTCGAGATCGCGTAATTTGATCGCGAGTTCGCAGATGGTGCGCGCGGTCGGCGGGTCGAGGCCGGCCGTCGGCTCGTCGAACATCACGATCTCGGGGCCGCCGACGAGCGCGCGAGCGATGCCGACGCGGCGGCGCATCCCGCCCGACAACTCGCTCGGCATCTTGTCGATCGCTTGTTCGAGGTTGACGAAGCGGAGCATTCGCCGGACCTCCTCCTCGGCCTCGTTCTCCGGGACACCCTGTTCGTGCAGGCGGTAGGCAACGTTGTCGTAGACCGAAAGCGAGTCGAAGAGCGCGCCCTCCTGAAAGATCATCCCGATCTTCTTGCGGACGTGCATCATCTCGGCTTCGGAGTAGTTGGTGATGTCCTCGCCGTTGACGAGAACTTGGCCCGCGTCCGGCTTCAGCAGGCCGAGGACCAGCTTAATCGTCGTGGACTTGCCGCAGCCCGAACCGCCGAGGATGATCTTCGTCTCGCCGCGCAACACTTTGAAGCTCAGACCGTCGAGCACCTTGCGGTCGTCGAAGGCAAGGTGCACATCGCGGAACTCGATGGCCGGTGTGGTGCGATCGCGATCGTCCTCCGCGGCGAAGGTGGACTCGGCGGCGGCGTCGCTGATGCGGTCGTCCGACCCGGCGTCCGGCGCGCCCGTCTCTTTCATCTCTTCGAGGTTAGCGGTAGAAGCCATAGAAATAGGGTGACAGTGAACAGTGACAGGTAACTGGTGACGGGTGACAAGTGACAGGATAAAGACATTGTCCTTTCCTGTCACCTGTTACTTTTGACTTGTCACTCTCAATTAACATCACTAGCCCGGCATGTCCAGTATGACCTGCAACGCTTTGGCGAGGAAGAAGTCGGTGACGATGACGACGATTGAGGCGGTGACGACGGCCGAGGTGGTCGAGCGGCCAACGCCGACCGTGCCGCCGTCGGTCTTGAGCCCCTTGTTGCAGGCGATGCTGCCGATGATCAGCCCGAAGACGAGCGGCTTGATGACGCCGCCGATAATGTCGTCGAAAGTGATGCCGTTACGAACCGAACTGATGAAGGTGCCGGGGGCCATGCCGTACAGCGTCGTGGCGACGGCGCCGCCGCCGATGATGCCGATTACATCGGCCGTCACGGTGAGCAAAGGCAGCGTGACCAAGAGCGCGATCAACCGCGGCGCGACGAGCTTGCGGACCGGATCGGTGCCGAGCGCGCGCATCGCATCGATCTGTTCGGAGACGACCATCGAGCCTAACTCGGCGGCGATGGCCGACCCCACCCGGCCCGCCGACATCAACGCCGTCAGGACGGGGCCGAGTTCGCGCACCAGCGAAAGCGCGACGAGGTAGCCGGTCTGATCCTGCGCGCCATAGTATTTAAGCGTCGGGTAGGTTTGCAGAGTGAGCACGCCGCCGGTGAAAAAGCCCGTCAGTAGGATAATCGGGAGCGAGCCGACACCGATGACGTCCATCTGCGTGAACGTCTCGGAGAGGTAGGTGGGGCGGCGGAAGAGCCTGCGTGCGGCCCGCACGACGAGCAGAGTCGTCTCCTGTACTTCGAGCAAAGAACGGAGCGCAATGTTCATGTGTGCTAAGGAAACTTACTCCCGCGCGCTTGGGTTAGGGACGGCCACCCCCTTGTGGCGCGTGGAGCGCTCGGCCCAGTCCCTGTCGCCCTGATTACTCGCGCCTGAATGTCGCGGGACGCAGAGACCTTCGGAACAGTCAACATTAAAGAGCGGTTCATCATGTAGAAAAAAGGGCTAAGGCGTCAAGTTAAAGAGATGTGTCAGAGGCGTAAGACGTGGAAGCAGCGGGGCCGTGCGTTTGGGGCGTAGAGATATGGAACCGAATTACATCACGGGGCGAGGAGCAGGGGCCGCGAATTCACATGGATGAAAAACCGTCTGGCGCGGGCAGAGAATTGTTAAGGGCGCGGGCCGCCGCGACGCATGCGGGCCGGCCGTCTGTCGGTCGGTGGCCCCGCGCCCCGCGGCGTCGTGTTGTTGAAGTCTCTCCTGAAG
>JBOGOY010000094.1:0-9145 GCA_050748185.1 Pyrinomonadaceae bacterium | reverse complement strand
ATGCTGGACTACGTGCGCGCCTACCTGCGCCCCGACGGGCGCGCGCCGCTCATTGGCGACGCGGACGGCGGGCGGGTGATGCCACTCGTCGTGAGCCATGAGGCGGACGACCACGCTTACGTGCTCGCCGTCGGCGCGGCCTTCTTCAATGATCCCCGCTACAAGGTGGCGGACGCTGTGCCCGAAGAGTTGACGTGGCTGTTGGGCGGGCCGGCGGTTGAGAGTTATGAAAAATTACGACGCGGAGACGCCGCGACATCCGCCTCGTTCGCGCATGCGGGAGCCTGCGTGATGCGCGAAGGCGATCTCTATCTGCTGTTCAACGTGAGCGGCGCGGGCCTCAACGGGCGCGGCTCGCACGGGCACAACGACGCGCTGAGCATCGAGGTCTCGGCGTGCGGTCACAGCTTCATCGCCGATGCGGGCACACACCTCTACACCGCCGACCTGCGCGCGCGCCAACTGTTCCGCTCCACGGCCTATCACTCGACCGTCGAGGTTGACGGCGAAGAGCAGAATACGACCGATAAGCGGACGCCCTTCGTCATCGGCGACGAAGCACGACCGCGCCTCTTGCGTTGGAGTGCTGGCCCGGAGCGAGACGTCGCCGTTGCCGAACACGTCGGCTACGAGAGATTGCGCCAGCCGGTGACACACCGCCGCGCCGTAGTGTTCGACAAGCGCGAGCGTTACTGGTTGATTGAAGACGAGTTGCGCGGCGCGGCAGCAGAGCACGTTTTCCGTTTTCGCTTTCATGCTGCTCCCGAAGTGGAAGCGCGCGTGCGGGACGACTCAATCGTCGAGTTGCACCGCAAGGCGACGGAGGCACGACTGCTCATCGTTGCGCTCGACGTGCGGGAACGCGCCGTGCTCGAACCTGCTTGGAGTTCGCGCGACTACGGTGACAAAAGAGCTTCCCAAGTCGCGTGCTGGACGCTACGCGCCCGCCCGCCGCTCGCGGTCGCGTGGGCGCTCGTGCCCGTCCGCGCCGACGAGGACGAAGCTCGAAGTTTAGAGTTGATCGCGCGGCTGCCGAAGCGACGCGAACAAAACTAACCAGATTCATTATTGTCGAGACGGGGATGAGCCACAGAGACCACAGAGCGCACAGAGGCAAGCACAGCAGCAGGTTCAATCCGCAATCCTCTGTGTGCTCCGTGCCCTCCTGTGGCAATAATGTCTGAGCATCAATAAGCTCTGAGAACTGACAGGTCCAAAACTGAGATGTGTGGAATCTGCGGAGTGTGGGAATACGCGGCGGCGGCGGGCGGCGGCGGGGTGGAGCGTGCGCTCGTCGAGCGGATGCGCGATACGATGCCGCACCGCGGGCCGGACGATGTGGGCGTCGAAGTGTTAGACGGCGGGCGTCTGGGCCTCGGGTTCCGGCGTCTCTCGATCATCGATCTCTCGGCGGCCGGCCATCAGCCGATGCGCGGTTGCGCCGCCCGCGACGTGTGGCTGGTCTTCAACGGCGAAATTTATAACCACGCGAGTCTGCGCCCTGAGCTTGAAGCGCACGGTCACGCCTACGCCTCGCGCACCGACTCCGAGACGATCATCCATCTCTACGAAGAGCGCGGCCTCGATTTCGTCAACGACATCGAAGGCGACTTCGCCATCGCGCTGTGGGACGGCGCGCGCGAGCAATTGGTATTGGCGCGCGATCCGTTAGGTGTCAAGCCGCTCTACTTCTACCAGCGCGACGGGCGGTTCATCTTCGCCTCGGAGATCAAGGCGATCCTCGCGCACCCCTCGGTGACGGCTGAGGTGGACGAAGAAGCGCTTTATCACTATCTCTCATTCCTGACGACGCCCGCGCCGCGCACGCTCTTTCGCGGCGTGCAAAAACTCCCGGCGGGACACCTGCTCGTCGTCAGGCGCGACGGCTCGACGAGTCTCACGCAATACTGGGACGCGCTGCCGCCGGAAGAGGGGACCAACGACAATGCCGGCCCGCCAAATGGTGCCGACGAGCGCGCCGAGATTCTCAGGCTGCTGCGCGAATCCGTCCGCAAGCGCATGATGTCTGACGTACCGTTCGGTGTCTTCCTGTCGGGCGGAGTCGACTCGTCGGCCAATGTCGCCCTGATGGCGGAACAGTTGACGCGCCCGGTGCGGACTTTCACCGTCGGCTTTAGCGACAACGTAGAGTTGAACGAACTCGACACGGCCAGACAAGTCGCCCGACGCTTTGGCACGGATCACCACGAAGTCGTCATCGGAGCGCAGGAGATGGAAAATTTTCTGCCCGACCTCGTGTTTCATCAGGACGAGCCGATCGCGGACCCGGTGTGCGTGCCGCTCTACTACGTCTCGAAGCTGGCGCGCGAATCGGGCACGACCGTTGTGCAGGTGGGCGAGGGGGCGGACGAGATTTTCAGCGGCTACGCGAAATACGTTCACTATCTCAACGTCTATGAGAAATTCTGGCGGCACGCCGAGCGCTCGCCACTCTTTGTGCGGCGGGCGGCGAGCGCCGTGGCCCGACCGCTGTTAGCGCAGACTTTGAAGAGCCGCACTCCGGCCGAACTGGTGCGCCGTTTGGGGGCGGACGAATCACTCTTCTGGGGCGGCGCGGTCGTGTTCGACGAAGGGCTGAAGCGCCGCGTCCTTTCGTCGGAGATGCGCGTCCGACACATGGGCCTGTCTTCCTATGAAGTAGTGCGCGGATACCAAGAGCACATCGCACAGATGCGCCCGTCGTCCGACTTTCTCGCGCGCCTGACCTACCTCGAACTGAAACTGCGCCTGCCCGAACTTCTGCTGATGCGCGTGGACAAGATCACGATGGCGACCTCGGTGGAGGCGCGCGTCCCCTTTCTCGATCAACACCTCGTCCGCTACGCGATGGGCGTCTCGCGCGCGTCAAAGGTGGAAGGCGCGAGCGGCAAGCACGTGCTCAAGCGCGCGCTCGAAGGCATCCTGCCGCCAGACCTGCTCTATCGTCCGAAGCGCGGGTTCGGCGCGCCAATCCGCGAGTGGTTCACCGGCGCGACGGGCGAGTTGCTTGACGGGCGTCTGATGAATTCGCCGATGCGTCGGCGCGGATTCTTCGACTATCAACTCATCGCCAGATTCGTGGACGAACACCGACGCGGGCGGCGCGACTGGAGTTTCCACCTGTGGGCGCTGCTCAATTTAAGTTTGTGGTATGAACGCTGGATCGAGCGCGGGTGAAAGCGGGAAGGAGGGCGGCAATTCAGAAGCGGACGGCGCTGTAGCGCGCGGCGGCCCGGCGTTCGCGCCGCAGCCGGCGTCGCTCCAGCAAGCGAAAGGGCACGCAGAGGCGAACCAGCATCCGCGCGAGGGCGCGCCCCGACGTGGTGGCCCCGCCGAGGTTGCGCCACATCAAGCCGAGCGCTTCGGCCTTGTGCCCGAGGCGCAAGAAATCTTCGGCGCGGTTGAACTTCACCATCCGTTGATGGCGTTCGAGTTCGCCGGCGCTCATGCCGGAACTGAGATAGACGCGGCGCTGCGCCCGGAGGTGTTCGTCGAGCATCATCGTTTGGTCGCGGCTGGTGTTGTGCCCGTGTCGTCGCCACGCGGACAGAACCCGCGGGTCGAAGGCGAAATCACCTTCGGCGCTGAGGCGTAAATAAAGATCGTAATCTTCGAGCTTGGTCCCTTCGTGCCACCCGTGTCGTGCGAGCGCGTCGCGGCGGTACACGACGGTCGGGCTCATCGGCGCGGTCGTCTGTAAGAGCATCGCGCGCGCGTCGCCGTCCGCGTAGTGCGCCCAATCCTCGGTGCAGTCAATCACTTGATTTTGCTCGTCCACGAGGTAAGCGTGGCCGTAGGCGAGCACGGCGCGGCGGCGCGTTTCGAGCAGCGCGACGCGGGCGCGCAGGAATTCGGGGAGCCACAAATCGTCGGAGCTGAGGTAAGCGAAGTAGCGGCCGCGACTGCGGCCCAAGCCTTCATTCAGCGTCGCGCACAGGCCGCGGTTGGCCCTCGCGATTAGCTCGCAAGAGAACGGGCAATCCTGAAGCGCCCGCTCGATCAGCCGCGGCGAGCCGTCGGTCGAGCCGTCGTCGATCACCAGCAAGCCGGACGGCGCGAGCGTCTGTGTAAAGATCGAGCGCAGGGCGGCCTCGACGAAACCCGCGTGGTTGAATGACGGCACGACGACGGAAACGCTCGCGGCGCACGAACTGTCTGGGCTGCTGTCTACAAGAGGCGACACCTGAGGGCTCATCGGTTTGAACTCTGACTCCGGTCTATAGCATGATAACAGGCTTGCATGAGACGAAAAGTGATTCTCTATGGCCCGCTGCCGCCTCCGTTCGGCGGCGTTTCAGTTTACCTGAGCTTTCTCGCCGAGCATTTGCGGGCGTGCCGGATCAGGGTGTGGTCCGTGCTGGGCGACCGGACTGTAAAAGACCCACAGGTCAGATACGTCAGACATCGCCGGCTCGGCGTCATCCCCGCGCTCTTCAGAGAGGGGCGCGGCGCGCGGATACTGGACGCGACGCACTTCCATCTCGAATACCCGAATAAAATTCTTCTCCCGGTGTGGCTAATCTGCAAGTTGCTCGTTGGCTTCGAGTGGTACAAGAACGTGCTCGACGGATCGCTGCCCGCGCGCTGGCGCGAGTTTGGTCCCGCGCAGCGCCTGCTCTTCCGCTTGGCCGTTCGAACGGTCGATGAGTTCATCGTCGTCAGCGGAGAGTTAAAGCGCTGGCTGCAAGACGAGATTAAAGTCAGGCAGCCGGTGACGCTGATTCCGTGCCTGCTACCGATCCCCGACGCAGCCCACGCGCCGCTACCGGCCGCGACCCAAGAGGCGCTTGCGCCGTACCTGCGCCGTGGCCGGCGCGTCTGCTCCGTCGGGGTTTTCATCCCCGATTACGGCTTCAAACACGTCGTTGAGGCGGTTGAAGCTCTCCGCCGGGAGACGGGGGAAGACATCGGCCTCGTCCTGCTCGACGGCACGTTCGCGCGTGACGAAGATTACCGCGCCGCGACGCTCGGCGGGAGAGAATGGACTACCGTGCTTGAGAACGTGCCGAACCCGGACGTGTACCAGATTCTCCGGCGGAGCGACGCTTTCGTCCGCGCCTTCGGGCGGGAGAGCTACGGCATCTCGCGCGTCGAAGCTATTTGGTGCGGACTGCCGGTCGTCGCCACCACGGCCGGCGAGACGCGCGGGATGCTAACCTACGATTTCGGCGACGTTGACCGGCTGAAGGAACAACTGAGACGGGCGCTCTTCGATCCGCCCGCGCAGGACATTCACGAGTGGGCGGAAGTATTCCGCCGCGAAGCCGAAGAGAATCTGCAAAACGTGATGAGGACGATAAAGTTGAGCTAAGTCGAAGCACACAAGATTGGTACATGAGATTTTTCACCACGGAGGGCACGGAGGACACAGAGGAACGAATGATAATTAGTGAACGCGGAATGATGAGTGCAAAGACAAGCTGCGTTTCACTCATCATTCATCACTCATCATTCATCATTCATCGTTTCTTCTGTGTCCTCCGTGTCCTCCGTGGTTCAATCTTCCGTCCCAATCTTTAATGATTCGAGGTGGGGCTCCGGCGGACGGAATGATTCAAGGGCACTCCATTATTTGCTTCGGCGGCGAGGACTGGTGGTATCACCATCCGCACTCGAAGAATCACCTGATGCAGCGGTTCGCGCGCGCCGGGAATTGCGTCATCTTCGTCAACTCGATCTCGATGGGGCTGCCCGGTTTGGCGAACAAGGATCTGCTGCCGCGCATGGCGCGCAAACTCCGCTCTTATGCGAAGCTCGCGCGCACGACCGCCGAAGGCATTACCGTCGTGTCGCCGGCGGCGCTTCCGTTCTACGGCAGCCGCGCGGCGCGCGCCGCGAACCGACATTTGATCGCCGCGCAGATCGGGATGCTGGCACGCCGGCGCGGCCTGACGCGGCCCGTCCTGTGGATCGCCATCCCGACCGCCGCCGAGATGATCGGCCGGCTCGACGAATCGCTCGTCGTCTATCAAGTGTCGGACAAGTACGACGCGAACCTGATGGATCACGCCACCGACCCGGCCGCGATCCGCCGGCTCCACGAGCGTGCGATTGACGCGGCGGATATTATCTTCTACTCGGGGCGCAAACTATTTGACGAGGCCGTGCGGGGCCGCGAACGCTCGTACCTGCTCGAACAGGCCGTCGATTTCGAGCACTGGTCGCGCGTCACTGCTCATGACGAAACTGACGGTGGTGGCGGCGGGCTCGAAGTCGCGGCGGAGGTGGCGCGCATCCCGCGCCCGCGCCTCGGCTATTTCGGCGCGATCGAGCCGTGGCTCGTCGATCAGGAGTTGATCAAGCTCGCCGCGCGCGAGCGCCCCGCGTGGCAGTGGGTCTTCATCGGCAACAAGTCGCGCGGGATGGAGATCGAGGGGCTGCCGAACGTCCACTTCCTGCCGCCAGTTGCTTACGACGAGTTGCCGCGCTACGCCGCCGGCTTCGACGTCTGCGTGCTGCCGTGGGAAACCGGGCACTCGTTCACGAGTTACGGCTCGGCGATCAAAGTGCGCGAGTATCTCGCCACCGGCAAGCCCGTCGTCATCTCGCCGCTACCGGAATACGAGCCGATGAGTGACGTGCTCCGCATTGCCCGCAGCCGCGAAGATTTCCTGCGGTTAGTCGAAGAGGCGCTCGGCGAATCGGACGGGGACGCGGCGCGTTCGAGGCAAGAGTCGGTGCGTGGGGGCACTTGGGATGCCCGCGCCGAATGGGTCAGCGACCTGATCGAGCAGGCGCTTGCCGCTAAAGTGAAAATGATAAATGATGAATAATGAATGAAAGACAAACTGCTTCTGATCCATCGTGCATCATTTGCTTCCTCTGTGGACTCTGTGCCCTCTGTGGCTGATTGCTACTGTAAGAATGAGCAAGAAGCTCTCTGTCGGGGCAGGCTTGCTGATTCCCCAGCGCCCTATCGCTAAACCATGAAGCAGATGCTGCAAAATTTTCGGACGGGCGAAGTGACGGTGACGGACGTGCCGCCGCCCGTGGCGCGTGCGGGGCGCGTGCTGGTGCGGACGGCCGTCTCGCTGATCAGCGCGGGGACCGAGCGGGCGGCGGTCGAGTCGGGCCGCAAGAGCCTGCTCGGCAAGGCCCGCGAGCGTCCTGAGTTGGTCTGGCAGTTGGCCCGGAAAGCGCGGCAGGAAGGATTGTCGAACACTCTGGACGCGGTGCGCGGCAAACTCGCCGCCTCGACCGCGCTTGGCTACAGCGCGGCCGGGACGGTCATTGCCGTGGGCGAAGGGGCGACTGAGTTTCGGCCCGGCGATCGCGTGGCGTGTGCGGGCGTCAAGTTTGCTTCGCACGCCGAAGTGTTGTCCGTGCCGAAGAACTTGTGCGTGCGCCTGCCGGGCGCGGTCGGCTTTGAGGCGGCGGCCTTCGGGACGCTCGGGGCCATCGCCTTGCAGGGCGTCCGTTTGGCCGAACCGACATTGGGCGAGGCGGTCGTCGTCATCGGGTTGGGGCTGCTGGGCCAACTCGCCGTGCAACTGCTGAAGGCGAATGGCTGCCGCGTCTTCGGCATTGACTTGGACGCGGGCCGGGTCGAGTTGGCGCGCTCGCTCGGCGCGGACGACGGGGCGGTGTTGGATGGGGGGACCAACGGGGCGGTGCGTGATTGGTCCAGAGGGCGCGGCGCGGACGCCGTGCTGATCACGGCGGCGACTTCTTCCGATCAGCCGATCGAGTTGGCGGGCGAGATCTCGCGCCTGCGTGGGCGCGTCGTGGCCGTCGGGCTGGTCGGCCTGAACGTCCCGCGCCAACTCTTTTTCGAGCGCGAGTTGACGTTGAAGATTTCGATGTCATACGGCCCGGGTCGCTACGATCCTGAATACGAAGAGCGCGGGCACGATTATCCGTTCGCTTACGTCCGCTGGACCGAGGGGCGCAACATCGAAGCCTTCCTCGACCTTTTGGCGGCGGGCAGCGTCCGCGTCGCGCCGCTCGTCACGCACCGCTTCTCCATCGAAGAGGGTGAGCGCGCTTACCGGCTCATCGCTGGCGAGACTGAAGAGCCTTACCTCGGCGTGCTGCTGCAATACGACGTATCGCGCGAATTGGAGCGACAGGTTGTGAACCCGGCGCGCGCGCGCGCGGGGGGCGATGCTGCTACGGGGCGTGTGCACGTCGGCCTCGTCGGCGCGGGTGGCTACGCGCAGCGTTTTCTTTTGCCGCTCCTCAAGTCGCAGGGGGCCGACTTTCGCTCGATCGCGACGGCTTCGGGCGTTACGGCGCGTGACATCGGCGCGCGCTACGGCTTCGCGCGCTTTGTCTCGGGGGCCGAAGAGGTGCTGGCCGGAGAGGACATAAACCTGCTGGTGATCGCCACGCGCCATGACTCGCACGCCGAACTCGCCCGGCGCGGCCTCGAAGCCGGCCGTCACGTCTTCGTGGAAAAACCGCTTGCCTTAAACGACGAAGAACTAGATCGCCTGCTTGCTGTGGCCGAGCGTGCGCGGGGCCAGTTGCTCGTCGGCTTCAACCGGCGCTTTTCGCCGCTCGCGCGCCGTGCGGCCGAGGCGTTCGCGGACAGGCGCGGGCCGCTCTCGGTGGTCTGTCGGGTCAACGCCGGGCGCGTCGCGCGCGGTTCGTGGGTCCAAGACCCGCGCGAAGGCGGCGGGCGCATCGTCGGCGAAGTCTGTCATTTCATAGACCTGATGCACTTCCTGACCGGCTCGGTCACGACCCGCGTCTATGCCGAAGCCGTCCGGTCGGAGGACAGTGAAAGCGTGGACGAAGACTCGGCGATGATCACGCTCAGGTTTGCCGATGGTTCGCACGGGTCTATCGCCTACCTCGCCGAAGGCGATGCGGCGCTCGCGAAAGAGCGAATCGAGATTTTCGGCGCGGGCAAAGTGTTCATCATCGACGATTTTCGCCGCGGCGCGCTCTACGCAGGGGGCCGAGAGCAGCGCTGGAACCTACGCGGGCAGGACAAGGGGCAGTCCGCACAGGTGCGCGCCGCCTGCGCGATGGTCCTCGGCGGGCGGGGGTCGCCCATCACGCTCGCGGACCTCGCCGCCACCACCCGCGCCACCTTCCGCATCAACGATGCGCTGCGCGCCGGCCGGCCGATGGCCGTGGACGGCAACGGGACCAATGCGGAGCCCGAGGTCGAGAACGCGGACTCAGGGGGGAGTTCCTG
>JBOGOY010000093.1:0-9149 GCA_050748185.1 Pyrinomonadaceae bacterium | reverse complement strand
CTCTTACCCGGACGAAAACGCCCTCTGGCAGGGTAAGAGAGGCCTTCGCCTTGATCGTCGAGGGCGCGCGCTGCCAGCACGAGCACTTCGATGTCACTGTACACGCCGCCGCAGGGACGGCAGTCAACAAGGTGCTGGCGAACGAGCACGGTCTGCGGTTCGTCCAGAGTCCCCGCGTGGAACTCGCCCAGTAAAACTATGCTTTCCTCACAATCCATATCTCATCTCCCCGGCTGTGAAAATCTGATGCGGCAGAGTCCGAAAGACTCTTAAGAAGAGCATTAGACTCTAAGCGGCCACCGCCTGTTGCCTGAGGAGGTGGCGAAGTTTCAGACGAGCCTTGTGGAGTTGCGACTTCGAGGTGCCGACCGAGATGCCCATCGTCCGCGCGACCTCGTCGTGCTCGAACCCTTCGACGTCATGCAGCACGAACACCGTCCGATACCCCGGCGGCAATTGCGAGATCGCCCGTTCCAACGCGATGCGGTCCACCACCGGCATCCGGTCTGGATTTTCCGTCCCGCGCACGATCTGGACGGGCGTCTCGCCCTCGGCGGTGGTCTTCTCAGAGCGAGTGCTGGCCTTGCGAAAGTGCATCAAGACCTGATTGACCGTCATCCGGTGCAGCCACGTCGTAAAGGCCGAGTCGCCGCGAAACTGCCCGATCTTACGGAAGAGGTTGATGAAGACCTCCTGCGTCATGTCTTCGGCCTGCGTCGGGTCGCTCATCATCCGCAGGCAGAGCGCATAGACGCGCCGAAAGTGCCGCCGGTAAATCTGCTCGAACGCCTCGGCGTCGCCCGCCGCCGACTGCTGCGCCAACTCAAAGTCGGTCGGCTCCTGCTTCTTATTCACTTCTGTTAAAACCACGTCTTTACTCTCCTCCGGCCTCACACGACGCCGCTCAAACCGCAAAAAACTACCGCCGAGATGTCATGAAACTCCTACGGCAATATATAAAAATAGCTTTGACCGAAGTTTAACCCATCAGGCTGCCCGCCGAACAGTCAGAGACGGCGAAAGTGGCCCACCGCTTTGTTAACAGCCTGTTCGCTTGACCGTGCCGGGGGGCTGCCCTAAGATTCGCACTTAATCAAGCGGATGTCCCGAATGAGCCCACCGGGACAATCTCTCAATACCAGCAAGCGGGTACTAACCACGACAGCATCCACCTGCGCGCGTGTGAGCGGCGCCTGATCTAACTTTACCGAGAGAGGTTTTCATGCATAAAAGTATTTCTTCCGGCGTCACCCGGCTGCTCGCGTTGTGCGCGGCGCTCGGGTGCGCTTCGTTCATCGCGGTCGCTCAGTCGCAGGCGACGACCGGCAATATCGAGGGGCGCGTGCTCGACCCGCGGGGCGCGGTCGTGCCCGGCGCGTCCGTCACCGCCACCAGCCAGCAGACCGGCCTGCGGAAAGACTCGGTCGTGGACGACGACGGCAACTACCGTCTGATTCTCCTGCCGCCGGGCACCTACACCGTGCGCGCCACGGGGCAAAATTTCGCCGCGACCGAGTTGCGCGACGTGACCGTCAACGTCGGCGGCATCACGCCGCTCGACGTGACGCTGACGGTCGAGGGGGCCAGCGAGTCGATCACCGTCACGGACGAAGCTCCGGTCGTCGAGACGACACGTACCTCCATCTCGACCACCGTCAACGAACGCTCGATCGAGAACCTGCCGGTCAACGGACGCAACTATCTCGACTTCGCGACGCTGACGCCCGGCGTCGTCCGCGACCCGTCACGGCAGGGCGATCTTTCGGTCGGCGGCCAGAAGGGGACTTTGAACAGCCTTCAGGTTGACGGCGCGGATAATAACAACACCTTCTTCGGGCAGGCGTTCGGGCGCACCGGCGTCAGGCCGCCCTACCAGTTCTCCGAAGAGTCGGTCAAAGAGTTTCAGGTCAACCAGAATGGCTTCTCGGCGGAGTTCGGCCGCTCGGGCGGCGCGGTCATCAACGTCGTCACCAAGTCGGGGACCAACGAGTTTCACGGCGGCGCGTTCGAGTATTTCCGCGACGAGGCGCTGAACGCCAACCTCGCCAATCTGAAGTCGGCCACCGGGCCAACCGGCCAGCCGCGCCCGAACGTGCGGCCCAAATCGCAGATCAATCAGTTCGGTGGTCGCTTCGGCGGCCCCATCGTGAAGAACCGCGCTTTCTTCTTCTTCACCTACGACGGCCAGCGGACCAACTTCGTCAACGTCCTCGAAGTCCCGGCCATCCCGGCGGGCGTGCAATCGTTCCTGCTGCCAAAACTCGATCCTTACTCGATCAACCGCGATCAGGATGTCTATCTCGTCAAGACTGACATCTTGCTCGACAATAGCAACCAACTCAGCCTGCGCTACAACCGCCAGAACTTCACCGGCGTGAACAACGAGTTCACCGGCTCGAACGCCGCCGAGGAGCATTCGGGCAACAGCATCGCGCGCACGACGACCTTCGCGGCTAATCTCGCCTCGACTTTCTCGCCGCAAGTCGTCAACGAGTTTCGTTTCCAGTTCGCGCGCGATGAAGAACCGGGCACGGCCAATGTGGACGTGCCGGAGTTGCAAATCCGCGCCGGCTCGTTCGGGACGCTCTTTTTCGGGCGCAACAACTTCAGCCCGCGCGAGACGACCATCCGTCGCACGCAACTCGTGAACAACGTCGCTTACGTCCGCGGCGCGCACGCCTTCAAGGTCGGCGTGGACGTGGTTTTCGACAACACGCTCAACTTCTTCCCCGGACAGTTCGGCGGCGTCTACGTCTTTAACAATCTCGCCGACTTCGCCGCCAACCGGCCGGCCTCGTTCACGCAGCGTTTCGCCGGCGCGGGCGACGGGCCGACCAGCCACCCGAACACGCGCGACTACGCCTTCTTCGCGCAGGACGACTGGCGCGTGACGCCGCGGCTGACCGTCAACGCCGGCGTCCGCTACGACTATCAACATCTGGCGCAGCCGTCGATTCGCAACGACGACCCGCGCCTGTTGAGCCGCGGCTTCGACACGGGCCGCGTGCCGCAGGACAAGGACAACTTCGCGCCGCGCGCCGGCTTCAGCTATGCGCCGGACGAGCGGACGGTCATCCGCGGCGGCTACGGCATCTTCTACGGGCGCACGACCGGCATCATGCTCGGCACCGCCCACACCGGCAACGGCATTCAGACGACCGGCCTGACCATCACCGACCTCGCCAGTACCCCTTCAGTTAACGAAGTCATCGCGCGCGGCCTGACTTACCCGAACCGTCTGGCCGCGCTCCCGCCGGGCATCACGCAGAACCCCGACCTCTTCATTTTCGATGGGGATTACGAGCAGCCCTACGTGCAGCAGGGGCGGTTCGGCGTCGAGCGCGAAGTGTTCGACAACATGAGCGTCTCGGCCACGTACCTGTTCTTCAAGGGCGTCCACCTCTCACGCACGCGCGACATCAACTTGGCCGCGCCGACCGCCGCCACCATCCTGTCGCCCACGGGCACGGGGGACCAGTCGTTCACTTATCTCCGTTTCACTAACCCCCGTCCGATTAGCGGCTACAGCCGCATCAACCTCTTTGAGGCGACCGGCAACTCGCGCTACGACGGGCTGGCCATCGAGGCCAAGCGCCGCTTTGCGGACGGCTTCCAGTTCCTCGCCAGCTACACTTACTCGGTGGCGAAAGACGACCGGCCCGATCAGACGGCGGTCGTCCCCGGCGGCGGCGACGACGCGAAGATCGTCCAGAACACGCTCGCCATCAGCGACGACTACGCGCACGGGGATGCGGATCTGCGTCACCGCTTCGTCTTCAGCCCGGTCTATGAGACGGGCCGCTACGAAAGCGAGAACGGCTTTCTGCGCGGGTTGCTGAGCGACTACACCTTCAGCGGCATCGTGCAATTGCAGTCGGGATTTGCTTACTCGGCGGGCGTCAACGGCGACTTGAACAGCGACGGCAACTCGCGCAGCGACCGCGTGCCCGGCACCGAGCGCAACGCCTTCCGCACGCCGAGCACCTACCAATTTGACGCGCGCATCACGCGCCGCATCCGCCTCGGCGAGCGGGCTTCGCTGCGTCTTATCCTCGAAGGCTTTAACATCTTCAACCGCGCGAACGCCCTGACGGTCAATACGAACCTCTTCGGGGGCTTCGACGCGGCACGGACTCGCTTCACCTCTGTGTCGGCCGCCACGCCGTTCGACGCGCCCCGTACCTTCCTCAACGCGCGCGAACTGCAACTGGCGATCAAGTTTGACTTTTAACCAGCGATCGATCGACCATATTGGCGGCGGGGCACTCGACGGTTGCCTCGCCGCCTTTTTTTGCGGCGGACCTGAACGGCCTTGCGCCGGACCCGGCCGAAGTCAAAGAGCCTGCCGCCGCCGGGGAAAACGAGAGTTTGTCGAACCAATTTCGTCACACCCCGTCTGCTATGCTCGCCTCTTGTCATGGTCGGACCTGATTCGCGCGACGGCCTCCGCCGCCCACGACCCTGACCCCCAAGCTGTGTAATTCTCATTTGACACATAAGGAGAAGCTTCATGCGGACGACTTTAATGATCCTGTCTGTGTGCGTGGCGGGCGCATTGTTTGCCGGCTGCGCCACCAGCACCAACACCACCGCGAACGCAAACAATACGAACGCCTCGACCGGAACCGTCACGCGCGACGCAGCCAACGCCAATGCGTCGCGGGCGGCGGGCGGTTCTCTGAGTGAGGACGACCGGGAATTCATGGCCGAAGCGGCCGAGGGCGGGATGCTCGAAGTCGAACTCGGTCGCCTCGCCGCGCAGAAGGCGCAGAGCCCCGAAGTGAAGCGGTTCGGGCAACAAATGGTGGACGATCACACGAAGGCCGGCGCCGAATTGAAGCAGTTGGCGGCGGCGAAGGGTGTCACGCTGCCGGCCGCAATGAATGAAGACCAGCGGGAAACGGTGGGGGATTTGTCGAAACTGTCCGGCAAGGAATTTGACAAGGACTACGTCGAAGAAATGGTGGACGATCACGAGAAGGACGTCTCCGCCTTTGAGAGCGCGGCCCGCAGCAATGATGCGGAACTCAAAGCGTTCGCCGCGAAGACCCTGCCGACGTTGCAGGGGCATCTGAAGATGATTCGCGAGATCAAAGACCAGATGTGACTCTGGGGGCACGAGGTTGTTCATTCTCAGGGGCAGGACTTGAGCCACCGAAGGCAATAGCTTCGACAAGAAGGGGAGACATGCGATCAGTCAGGGCCGTATCGATGGGCGTCGCGAGGGGCGTCGCGCTGTCATTATTAACACTAGGAAGCGCGGCGCTGCTGCGGGGGCAGGACAAGCAGACGACGGACGTCCGCATCGAGGGGCACGTGTATGAGCCCGCGAAGCTTGAGCCAGACGCCGCGCGGGTCAGACAGTTGCGGCTGCCCGAGGGCTTCCGCGTCGCCAAGTTCGCCGAGGTGTCGAACCCGCGCATGCTGGCGGTGGGCACAGACGGCACGGTGTACGTCTCGCAGCGCGAGCCGGGGACGCTAACGATGCTGCGCGACACAAACGGAGACGGCGTCGCCGACGTGCAGCGCGTCGTCGTGGAAAAGCCGATGCTGCACGGTGTCGCCATCCACGGCGGCCGGATGTATCTGGCGACGGTGCGGGAGGTGTTCGTCGCCGACATCCGGCCCGACGGGACGCTCGGCCCGCTGCGCCAAATCATCAGCGATCTGCCCGACGGCGGGCAGCACCCGAACCGCACGCTCGCCGTCGGCCCCGACGGGATGCTCTACGTCTCAGTTGGCAGCACCTGCAACGCCTGCGACGAGACTAACGAGGAGGCCGCCACCATCGTGCGCGCCAATCTGGACGGCCGCGGCCGTAAAATCTTCGCCTCCGGCTTGCGGAACACCATCGGCTTTGGCTGGCACCCCGCCTCGCGGAAGATGTACGGCATGGACCACGGCATCGACTGGCTCGGCAACGACGATCAGAAGGAAGAGCTGAACGAACTGATCGAAGGCGCGCGCTACGGCTGGCCCTATGTCTATGCCGACTCGAAACTGAACCCGCAGGACGAGGTGCCGAAGAAACTCGGACTGACGAACGCCGACTGGGCGAGGATGAGCAAAGAGCCGCTGCTGCTCTACACGGCCCACAGCGCGCCGTTGCAGATGGCCTTTTACACCGGCGCGATGTTCCCCGCCGAATATCGCAACGACGCCTTCGTGGCGATGCGGGGCAGTTGGAATCGCAAGCCGCCGAGTGGCTACGAGGTCGTCCGCGTGCGCTTCGATCAGCAGGGGCGGCCCACGCGGATCGAGCCGTTCCTGACCGGGTTTCTCGTCAAAGGCGGCGGGCCGGAAGGCAAGGACGGCCACTTCGCGCGGCTCGCCGGCGTGGGCGTCGCGCGCGACGGCGCGCTGCTCGTCGCCGACGACACGAACAACGTCATCTACCGCGTCTCTTACGGACAGGGGACCACACAGGAAGACATCACCGCGCGCGCGTCGGTCACGTCGCTGATGCCCGAGGTGCAGCGCGCGCCCGCGAGCATCAGTGTCCGCTCGGACGCCTTCGGGCCGAACCAGCCGATCCCGGATCGGCATTCGGCCTATCACGAGGATCGGTCGCCCGCGCTCAGTTGGACTAATGTTCCGGCCAGCGCCAAGTCGCTGGTGCTGTTGGTTGAAGACCCGGACGCGGGCAGCCCCATGCCATTCGCGCACTGGCTCGTGGTCAACATCCCGGCGAACGCGCAGAGCCTCGCGGCGGCGCTGCCCAAGTCGGAGACACTGGCGCAGGCGGGCGGCGCGATGCAGCAGGGCGCGACGCACACCGGCAAACTCGGCTACTACGGGCCGCGCCCGCCCGCCGGGGATCCGCCGCACCGTTACCATTTTCAAGTCTTCGCCCTCGATCGCATGCTGCAACTGCCCACGGGCTTCAACCGGCAAGCGCTGCTGGACGCGATGCGCGGCCACGTCGTCGCCCGCGGCGAACTCGTCGGCACCTATCAGCGCGTGCCGAAGCCGGGCGAGATGACGGGCGCGGGCCGGCGCTAAGTGAGTTGATCCGTCAGGGAAGTTAAGTCGCTCGATTGCGGATTGAAAAACAGACTGCTTGTTTATCCGCTATCCGCCATGTCGCCCCCGGGCAGGTGGAGGCAACTCCAAGTGATTGACGACGGCATGACCAGCAGTCGAACTTGAACCACGAAGTCACACGAAAAGGCACGGAGGCGCGCGAAACTCTTCGGACAGGTTCGCGCGCCTTCGCGCGTCTTCGGCGCGGACTGGTTCCCTCACCACACACGGCGCTCAGATCATTCGACCATTTGCAAAGTTCCCGTTTAGAGGCGGGCTTGCCCGCCTCTCAACAAACCGGTTTAGTGACTTCCGCAAGGGGGCTATTACTTTTCACGACGCTGTTGTTCTCGGTGATCGCGCCGACGTCGGCGCAGCAGGGCACGCGGCTCGAAGGCTTCGTGCTGGATCAGGACGGGCGGCCGGTGGTCGGGGCCGAAGTCATTTTATGGCGGCGGGGAAGCGCGCTTGAGCGCGGGGCGACCGATGCTGAAGGGCGATTCACGCTAGTGGCCGCACCGCCGGGCTTAGCGGGAGCAAGCGTGGCTGTCGAAGCGAGCGGCTTCGGGCGAACGGCGCTGAATTTGGACGACACCCGCGCCGGTGAACTGCTGCGGTTCGTCCTCGTGCCCTCTCGTGTGGCCGAAGAGTTGACGGTGACGGCGACGCGGGCCGAGGCGCGGCTCGACGAGACGGCGGCGAGCGTCGCGGTCGTGTCCGCCGCCGTCTTGCACGGGACCGCCGCACTCACGCTCGATGACGCGCTGCGGCAGGTGCCCGGTTTCCAACTGTTCCGCCGCGCGGGGAGCCGCACCGCGAACCCGACGGCGCAGGGCGTCTCGCTGCGCGGCGTCGGCGCGAGCGGCGCCAGCCGCGCTCTCGTCCTCTTCGACGGCGTGCCCTTAAACGATCCGTTCGGCGGGTGGGTCCAGTGGGGCCGCGTGCCGCGCTTAGCCGTGGGCCGAGTTGAAGTTTTGCGTGGCGGCGCGTCCGGCCTCTACGGCAGCGCCGCGCTCGGCGGCATCGTCAACGTCGAGCCGCGCCCGGTTTCTTCGTCGCCGACACTTTCACTCGAAATTTCCTACGGCAATCAGCAGACGCCAAACGTCTCGCTATATGCGTCAGGCCGCGCGGGGAAGTGGGGCGCGAGCCTCGCCGCCGAGGCGACTCACACGGACGGCTATGTACTCGTCGCCGAACGCGAGCGGGGACCAGTTGACACACCGGCGGGCGCGCGTGACGCCTCTCTGTTGCTCACGCTCGAACGCCGCTTCGCCCCCGAGTCGCGCGCCTTCCTGCGCGGAGCGTGGTTCGCCGAATCGCGCCGCAACGGCACGCCGCTGCAAACCAACCGCACGCGCCTGCGGCAACTGTCCGCGGGCGGCGAGTGGTCGCGGGCGCGCTTCGGCTCCTTCTCGGCGCGCGCCTACGCGGGCACACAGAGTTACGAACAAGTCTTCACCGCCGTCAGCGCCGAACGGAATTCCGAGACGCTCACGCGCAGGCAGCGCGTTCCGGCGCAGAGCGCGGGGCTGTCGGCGCAGTGGTCCCGCCCCGCGGGCGGGCGGCACACGCTCGTTGCCGGCCTCGACGTGCGTGCGGTGCGCGGGGCGAGCGACGAAGTGGCGTTCGCCGCCGGCCGCCCTGCCTCGCTCGTCGATGCGGGCGGGCGCGAACTGAGCGCCGGTTTTTTTGTTGAAGACATCTTCGCCGTCACGTCGCGCCTGACCGTCACCACGGTCGCGCGCTTCGATCGCTGGCGCAACTACGACGCGCGTCAGACGACTCGTCCGCTGTCACAGGCGGGGGCCGCCTCAGTCAACACATTTCCGGCGCGCAGTGAGTCGGCCTTCAGCCCGCAAGCGTCGGCGCTCTTCCGCGTCAGCGAACGAATCGCGCTACACGCTTCGGGCTACCGCGCCTTCCGCGCCCCGACGCTGAATGAACTCTACCGCTCGTTCCGCGTCGGCGACGTGCTGACGCTCGCCAACGAAGACTTGCGCGCCGAGCGCCTAACGGGGGGCGAAGCCGGGGCGGGCTTAAATTTCTTCGACCGGGCCGTGCGTGTGCGCGGCACTTTCTTCTGGTCCGAGATCACGAGGCCCATCGCCAACGTCACTCTGCGG
>JBOGOY010000092.1:0-9163 GCA_050748185.1 Pyrinomonadaceae bacterium | reverse complement strand
GCCCCGTCGCCTACTGCCTGATGGGATGCGCGTGTTAGAGGGCGATCCGCCGCGAATGACGACTTCGCACCCGCGCAACATGATCGAGTCAACTTTTGCCGGGCGATTGACCGCGGCGCAGCGCTCTCGTCTTGACCGAGTTGCTCGATCAGTATGAACAGGTGGGAAGCGGCAGTCCGGCGAGAACAGCGCGGCTTTCCTGCGCGAGACGCCGTGCCTGTTTCGTTGAGTGCGCGGCGGGTGATGCCGGGCGTTAGATGCTCTCTTGATATATCCGAAGGTCTATAGAGAGGCGGAGGCGAAGATACAGTGACCCAACACATTGGCATCGTAACTGGTAGTGCCGAGGGCGCCGCCCTGTGTTACCGCACGATTTGTTTGGAGGCGCCGGCCGTCATGGGTGAGCATAACCACCCGGAGATAACTATGAACTCGGTGCCACTGGCCGAGCACATGCGCCACATTCGTGCGAACGACTGGGAGGCGCTGGCCGGGGTTCTGGCAGCATCCGCGCATAAGGTCGCGCAGGCCGGGGCCGACTTCGCCATCTGTCCTGACAACACCTACCACCAAGCGTTCAAATACTTAATCCCGCAGTCCCCCCTCCCGTGGCTTCATATCGCCGGAGCAGTCGCCGAAGAAGCCTACCGTTCGGGCTATGTGCGGCTCGGCATTTTAGGGACGAAGTATCTGATGGAAGGGGGTGTCTACCCAGAGGCATTAGAGGAATTCACAATAGAGAGCGAAATACCCGACAAGGCGGATCGGGAAAAGATCAATGAGATCATCTTCAAGGAGTTAGTCAACGGCGTCTTCCCGGAAACATCCCGGCTATACTTCAATGAAGTTGCGGGGAAATTTAAGGCACGTGGTTGTGATGCGATCGTCCTCGGTTGCACTGAGATACCGCTGATCGTGCGTCCGGACGACACTCCTCTACCCACTTTAGATTCGACGCGCTTGCTTGCCAGAGCAGCTCTCAGGAGGGCTTTTGAACAATAAGCAAGCCCGCATCTAACGGCATGCAACGGACGCGCAAATAGCAGGCCTTTCATCAATCACGTCCTGTGCGCGCCGCTGATGCCGGGTGTTAGTTTGCATGATGCGTGGGCCTCGCCCCCGCTGATGAAAATATGGGTAAGTGGATGTATCCTCTGCTCGTTGATTTTGACCATGACTGATCTGGGGGAGGAATCGGACAATGACTTGTTCATCACGCCCGACATAATCATTCCCCTGCCAGAAGCTAAAGATTACGTTGAAAGAAAAGAGATTAAGCGGAGGGAAGAAAAACAACCGAGCAGTATCAGGAGTTCTTTTTCTCTGGAAAAAGGTGATTTTGATATTCCAGTTTTGGAAGAGATGTTGAGCGCAACTCTTGCACGTCAAAGTGATTTGACTCCGAGATTTGGTCGTGTCTCAGATTTTATGCTGACCGCAATTCGAGCCTTATAAATCGAGGCTTTCACCAACCTCAGCATAAATTGTGAGACACCACCTACGATAGGTTGACAAGAGTTTTACTGATGGATGAGTTCGCGAAATACAATATAGAGAGATGGCAAGCTCTGGTTGAAGCCGACGCCTTATTCGCTCGGCCGGCGTTGCACCTCGACCCCACCTCCGCGCGCGAGATGCTCGACCCTGAAGGCAGACGCGGAAAATTTGCGTGACGGACAAGATTGGGCCGGGGCCGGCGGCGAACGAAGCGGCCCGGCGCGCGGCTGATGCGGCGGCAGGTAAGCGGTGTCTGAAAGATTAGTGGGTCTCTCGCGAAAACGATTGGCGGTGAGTAGGGCTATAAAAAGCATGACATTGCTGCGAGCGATGGCGAGGGAAGTCCTCTACCGAAAATGGGTGTTGAGTGGGTACGTCGGCCGCAACGTGCCGGCACACGACGCTCCGCAAGCGATCTGCATCATCCAGAGTTATCGCCCCGAACGGATGAGGAATGTCGCCCCGCTCGTCCGCTGCTTGCTCAAATGTGATTTCATCGAAAAGATCATCGTCTCCAACAACAATCCGCGGCTACACATTCACGACTGGGTCCGGCTCAGAGACGGGCGGGTGACGCTCGTCAACCAGCCGGTCAGACGCGGCTGCGGGTATCGCTGGATCATCGCCGGGGCCGAAGGCGCGGACTACTTCATCGCGATCGATGACGACTGCTTGCTCTATCCCGCGCAGTTCGCCGCGCTGTTTCGGCGGCTCGTCGAACGTCCGGAAGTTCCGCACGGGCTGGCGGGTCTTCGCCGCTCCCGGTATGTTCAACGCTACGAGGGCGAGGTCGATGTCCTGTACAACGTCTTTGCGGTGACGCGCGCGCACGTGGCGGCGTATCTGACCTACGTGGAAGAGATCGTCGCCAACGAATACGCGCCGCACGAGGCCATCGAATTCTGGGGCGACGACGTGATCATGAGTCAGACGGGGGCGGCGCGGGCCAGAGTCCACGACGTCGGCCGCTTGTCTTGGTGTCGGACGGCCTTCGCCCCCGGTGTGGCGCTCCACAAAGAGGCGCAATTCGAGTTGCGACGAAATGAGGTGTCGCGAGCGTTGGAGATGGTCAAACCCAGACATCAGAGGGACGGTCGGCAACGGTCGGCTGAGGTCCACTAACTTTAGAGATACCAAGCCGCGTTGAGACTCACGCCACCGTACCCGCTCGCTGCCGCTCGCGGTACTGCGCCGAGTGGCGATGTCACGAACACAGTACCGCGAGCGGCAGCGAGCGGGTCGCAAGATCCGTTATGCTCTGGCTTCCCAGAATTAATCTCTTGACCGAGAGACATAAACACGAGGGCCGATCGAATGACCGACACGAGCGAACAAACAAAACTCTTTTCCGACGTCACACTGTCGCGCCGTTTGGAGCGGGCCGAGGGGCGCGGCAACGCGGAGTTCGTCGAGGCCAGAGCGCGTCTGTTTCCCGACAGCGGCGCGCGCTGGATCGAAGTGGCGGGCGCTTACGCGATGTACGACGGGGCAATGTCGCCGCTGACGCAGACGTTCGGGCTCGGGCTGTTCCAGCCGGTCACTGAGGGCGAGTTGGAGACGATCGAAAAGTTTTTTCGGGAACGCGACGCGCCCGTGTTCCACGAAGTCAGCCCGCTCGCTGACGACCCCGCGCTGCTCGCGCTGTTGAATGAACGAGGCTATCAACCCGTCGAACTGACCACCGTGATGTACCGCCCGATCGAGCGCGGCAGACCTGTCGCGGCGGCGCGCAACGAAAAGATCGAAGTGCGTTTGATCCGCGAGGGCGAAGAGCAGCTCTGGGCAGACACGGCGGCCGAGGGGTGGAGCGAGTTTGCCGAACTCGCCGACTTCATGCAGGAGATCGGGCAGATCAGCGCCAGAAGAGCGGACGCGCTCTCATCCCTCGCGGAACTGGACGGGCGGGCGATCGCGACCGGCGTGTTGAGCATCTGCGATGGGGTGGCGCTGCTCGCGGGGGCCAGCACCGTTCCCTCGGGCCGCCAGCAGGGCGCGCAATTAGCGCTGCTCGACAGCCGCCTGCGCTATGCCGGCGAACGAGGCTGCGACATCGCGATGATGTGCGCCGCGCCGGGCAGCGCCTCGCAGCGCAACGCCGAACGGCAGGGGTTCCGCATCGCCTACACCCGCATCAAGTGGCATCTCGCGCGGCCCGCATAACGGTTCGCGCCCGTCAGAAGCCATCTCTAAAAGATTTGCGGATGAGTGCGACCCGTTGCGGCCGGGAGCGCAGGCATCTACGGCCTGCCATGAACGCGGAGAGCGCGAATAAGGGACGCGCCATTCGGCGCTCATGGCAGGCAAGGAATCTAGCGCTCCCGGCTACACGCCATCGCAAACTGTTATCATGGACGCTACTACTCCGTCCCTTTGTGATGCCGCATCACAGTCCCGCGTCATGCTTCTTCAACTGAAATGTCAACACACAACTCGACTGACTTGCACACCCTCAAAACCCCTTCGTTGGTGCTCGACGTAGAGCGCGTCAAGCGCAATGCCGCGCGCGTGGGCGAGCGTGTGAAGAGCTTGGGGGCCAGCCTCCGGCCGCACGTCAAGACGCACAAGTGCGTCGAGGTCGCGCGCATCCAGACCACCGGACAACAAGGCGGCATCACCGTCTCGACGCTCGCGGAGGCGCGCGGTTTCGCCGCCCACGGCTTCACGGACATCACCTACGCCGTGCCCATCGAGCCCGGCAAGTTCGCCGAAGTCTGCGCGCTGACGCGCGAGTGCGAACACTTCGCCGTCATCACTGACGACGTTGAGATTCCACGGCAACTCGACGACGCGGCCCGGCGCGCGGGCGTCCAATTAGACGTGTTCCTGAAAGTTGACTGTGGCTATCACCGCTGCGGTGTCGAGCCCGACACGCCGGAAGCGCTAGAGATTCCGCGACAACTCGCCGACGCCACCAACCTCCGTTTCGCCGGCATCCTCACGCACGCGGGCCACTCGTATCACGCGCGCTCGAAGGAAGAACTGTTGGCGATCGCTCGCCGCGAGCGCGACGTAATGGTCGAACTGGCCGGGCGTCTGCGCGAAGCGGGAATCGAAGCGCCGACGGTCAGCATTGGCTCCACTCCGACCGTTACCTGTGTGGACCACTTAGCCGGAGTCAACGAAGCGCGGCCCGGCAACTACATCTTCTTCGACGCCTTTCAAGCGACGCTCGGCAGTTGCGGCTTCAACGACTGCGCGCTGACGGTGCTCGCCTCAGTGGTCCATCGCGACCGCACGCGCCGCAAAGTGATCATTGATGCGGGCGCTGTCGCCCTCTCGAAAGATCGCGGTCCCATCGAATTCGATCCGTCCTGCGGCTACGGGCGCGCGCTCGACCTCGAAGGTCGCGATCTCGGACTGCGCGTCCACTCGCTATCGCAGGAGCACGGCGAACTACTCGTGCCGGACGACGCCACCTTCGCACGCCTGCGCGTCGGCGCGCGCGTCCGTGTGCTGGCGAATCACTCGTGTCTCGCGGCGGCGCAGCACAGCCATTACCACGTGATTGAGGGCGATAGCGTGGTGGATCGATGGGAGATTCAGCGCGGCTGGTAGTTTTGTGGGACGGGAGAAATAGCTTTTACCACAGAGGGCACAGAGGACACAGAGAAAACAAATGATGAACGATGAATGATGAGTAATGAATAAAAATCAGATGGTCTTTCATTCAGCACTCATCATTCCGCACTCATCATTTCCTCCGTGCCCTCCGTGTCCTCCGTGGTGAAATCCTACCGTCTGTCGAGACCGACATGCCGGCTTCTTCACATTCCCCCGCCCACGCGCTAAAATGCGTTACATCGTCTCTTAGTTCCCCTCTGACAACAGTAAATTTTCGACCGGGGCGGCCGTGTGCCGCGTGGCCTACGTTTTTTCCGCCGCGCCGACGCAAGCCCGCGGCCCCCGCGTCCATCCGCGAAAGTTGAAGAAGGAGGCCACACCGCCATGAACTGGAAACGTCTCGCATCGCTCGCGCTCGCCCTTGCGCTCGTCGCTCCGAGCGCCGCGCTCGCGCAAAGAAGAAGAGGGCAAACCCGGAAGAGTCCCGCGACCGTCTCGACCGCCAACACGTCGCCGGCTGACGGTCGTTACGATCCGAACTCGCCGCTGCCACCGATCCGCTACACGGAATTTTTCCTGTCGAACGGCCTGCGCGTCATTCTGCATGAGGATCACTCGACGCCGATCGTCGGCGTCAACATGTGGTATCACGTCGGCTCGAAGAACGAAGTGCCGGGCCGCACCGGCTTCGCGCACCTCTTCGAGCACATGATGTTTCAGGGCTCGCAGGGTTACGACGACGAATATTTCAACCCGATTCAGGAGGCCGGCGGCACCTTGAACGGCTCGACCAATCCCGACCGGACCAACTACTGGGAAGTGGTCCCCTCGAACTTTCTCGACCTCGCGCTCTTCCTCGAAGCCGACCGCTTGGCGACGCTGCTCGACGTGTTGAGCGAGAAGAAGCTTGCCAACCAGCGCGACGTGGTGAAGAACGAGAAGCGGCAGAACTACGACAACCGCCCCTATGGTCTCGTCGGCGCGAAGATCGCCGAGACCATCTATCCGAAGGATCACCCGTATCACTGGTTGACCATCGGCTCGCTCGAAGACCTCTCGAACGCTTCGATCGACGACGTGAAGGATTTCTTCCGCCGCTATTACACGCCGAACAACGCGAGCCTCGCCATCGCCGGCGACATCAACCCGGCCGAGGCGCGTCGCCTCGCCGAGAAATACTTCGGCCACATCGCGCGTGGCCCAGAGGTCAAGCCTGTCATCGCCAAGCCGCCCGTCATCAAAGAGACGAAGCGCATGTCGATCGAGGATCGCGTCGCGCTGCCGCGCCTCTATCAGACGTGGGTCGTGCAGCCACGCTACAACCCGGACGAGGCTCCGCTCGACGCGCTCGCCGCGATCCTCGCCGGCGGCAAGACCTCGCGCCTTTATAAGACGCTCGTCTACGATCGTCAGATCGCGCAGGACGTGTCGGCCTTTAACAACGCGCAGGAGTTGGCGGGCGTCTTCCAAATCGTCGCCACCGCCAAACCCGGCAAGACGCTCGCGGAGTTGGAACAGGCGATCAACGAAGAGATCGAGAAGATCAGGCAGGAGCCCCCGACGCGCGAAGAGGTCGAGCGTGTCTATAACGCGACCGAGGCGGGCTTCATCTACGGGTTGCAAACCGTCGGCGGCTTTGGCGGCCGCAACGATCAACTCAACCAGTATGCGACTTATCTCAACGACCCCGGCCACTTCCAGAAAGACCTCGCGCGTTACCGCGCCGTCATGGCCGACGACGTGCGGCGCGTCGCGCAAAACTATCTGACCGACAAGCGTCTGGTGACGAGCGTCACGCCGCGTGCGCGCGGCAACACGCCGGCTTCGGGCGCGCCCGTGCCCGAAGGGCCGGCCCGCGCCGGCACGTCGCCTTCGCAACAGACCGCCGGCCAACCACAAGCGGGCACGGCCGCTGCCGGTTCACCAGTCACAGGTGTAAGCGCAGACCGCCCGGCCGGGGCGCAGGCGCAAACCAAGACCGAGGCCGCCGCGACGCAACCGGCCGGTGCGGCCCCGCCGACGACCACCGCCGCGCGCCCGGAGCAGAAGGAAAAGGACGCGCGCGCCCTCGCCGCGAAATTGCCGAAGCCGAAGGCTGATCCGCGCTTCCAGTTGCCGCAGATTCAGCGGCGCAAACTCTCGAACGGTTTAGATGTGCTGATTGTCGAGCATCACGAGTTGCCCGTCGTCAGCATGAATCTCATCGTCAAGACCGGAGCGGCGGCCGACCGCCGCGAGCGCACGGGACTCGCGGGCCTCACCGCCGGGCTGCTCGACGAGGGGACCAGTACGCGCTCTTCGCTCGACATCTCGAACCAGCTCGCGTCGATCGGCGCGCAACTCGGCACCGACAGCGGCCGAGACTCTTCGGGCGTCACGCTACGCACGCTGACGCGCCAACTCGACAAGGCGCTGGAGATTTACGCCGACGTGATCACTAACCCGGCCTTCCCCGGCGAAGAGTTGGAGCGCGCCCGCTCGCAGCGGCTCGCGCAGTTCGCACAACTGCGCGATAACGCCGACGCCATCGCCGGCATCGTCTTTCCCACGCTGCTCTACGGGCGCACGCACCCTTACGGCCAGCCCGCGATCGGCGACGAGGCCTCGGTGCGCGCCGTCATGGCTGCGGACGCGCGGAGCTTTTACGAGACTTACTACCGGCCGAACAACTCGACTCTCATCGTCGTCGGCGACGTGCGGCCCGCGACGCTCGTCCCGAAACTCGAACGCGCCTTTGCCAACTGGAAGGGCGGCGACGTGCCAACGCTCGCGCTGCCCGAAGCGCCCGCGCGGCAGCGCGCCGCGATTTACATTGTCGATCGGCCCGGCGCGGCCCAGTCGGTCATCTCGATCGGGCACGTCGGGGTGGCGCGCTCGACGCCCGATTATTTCCCATTGCTTGTGATGAACACGCTGCTCGGCGGCCAGTTCTCTTCGCGCGTCAATCTGAATCTGCGCGAAGACAAAGGCTACACCTACGGCGCGCGGACCTCTTTCGACTTCCGCCGCTCGCCGGGGCCGTTCACCGCGTCGGCCGGCGTGCAGACGGCGGTCACGAAAGAGTCGGTGCAGGAATTTTTGAAAGAGTTGCGCGGTATCCGCGGCGAGATTCCCGTCAGCCCACGCGAGCTTGAGTTCGCCAAGCAGGCGCTCATCCGCGGCTACCCGCGCGGCTTCGAGACGCCGGATCAGATCGCCGGACGCCTCTCGGACGTGGCGCTCTACGGCCTGCCCGCCGACTACTTCAACACCTACATCCAGCGCGTCCGCGCCGTCACCGCCGCCGATGTGGCGCGCGTCGCCAACAAATACCTCGACCCGTCGCGAATGGCGATCCTCGTCGTCGGCGACCGCAAAGTGATCGAGCCCGGACTACGCTCCATCGAAGACGTCGGCCAGACGATCACGTTGCTCGACGCTTCGGGCCGCACGACAACGGGCGACGGCGAGCGGAGCGGCGGAGAAGGCGGAAGACAGTAGGGCAGTAGGCAGTGAGCAGTAGGCAGATCGCTGTCGGCAAGCCCCGTCAGGGGCGGCATTCAATAGCCGATGGCAAGCGCGGGCCGAAGGCGGAGCGCGCTGCCGCCGCCGGATCGGCACAGGTAAGGCAATGAGCCCTGAAGGGGCGAGACATCCCGAACCGGAGTCACGCCCTTTCAGGGCTCAATTTTTTCTCGCGTGGTCCGGTGGCGGCGTTCGGCTCTCGCCTCACTTGCCAACGGCTATTGAATCTCGCCCTTTCAGGGCGGAATGGAAGACGGGCTTGAATCAACCTCGTCTTCACCTGCTCTCGACGAAAATAAAAATCCAAAATCGGGGCCGCGTTTGTATTGACTTCACTCAACGCTTGCCCTTCGGCTTCGCTTTGTTAATGGTCCCCCGGCAACCGGGCGCGCCGCAGCGGCAATGGTAATCGTCCGCGTGGTATGACTCGACGTAATCGAGCGTGATCTCTTCGCCCGGCTCGATGTCGCGCAGCGCGAAAAAAATGATGTGGTCGTGGATGATGCGGACGAAGCTGTTCGGTTGGCACGAGTGGTTGACGAACTGCGAGCCGTTGCCACCCCGGTTGCTGTCGATGCCCCAGTAGGAGTTGATCGCGCAG
>JBOGOY010000091.1:0-9328 GCA_050748185.1 Pyrinomonadaceae bacterium | reverse complement strand
AAGTTACACAAACATTTGCACAGACTCAGGAAACAATTTAGATTTTAGAACGATAAAAAAAATCAGAACTTGACCTTGCATAATACGCTGTCCGACAACTCGTAATTAGCTGCTCTGCTAGGCGAGGCTTGCGTCTCCCGTGGCTCCGCTCAGACTTGGCTGTGCAATCCTTTGTCGGGATCGTAGTGGCCGAACTGTGCGAGCAAGTCTACGACTCCGCCGGTGTCGCCACCGTCGCCAGCAGCGGAGAAGTCCGCTTCGACCACCTGTACGCCCTTCGTCGCGGCCGGCCGGCCGTGCGCCCCGCCGAACTTGCACGCGCGGAACGTCGCCCCCGACAGGTCGCTGCCCGTGAAGTCTGCGTCGCGAAAATCGCAGCGCTCGAACACCGCCCCGATCATGGACTGGGGTGGGAGGGGCGTCGTCGGCTGGAGCAGCGCCTCGCGGAAATCACACTCCATGAACTGTCCGGCATCGAACCACGTGTTGCCGAACTGCACAGCCTGAAAGCTCGCGCGTGACACCACCGCGTCCGTCCATCGGCTGCGGTCGAGGTCAGCGCGCGGAACGAGGAGTCCGTGACACGGGCGCGCATGAAGTCCGCCAGCCCTGCCCAGACGTCATCGAACTTGCACTTGTCGATCGGGGCACCCTGAAAGCGCGCCGAGTTGATCCGTCCTCCGGTGAAATCTCAAGCTCAAGCTGCTCTCTGTAAGGTCTATTAAACTTTTGCAGGTGAGTTGTACGGCTCTTGTTCCCTTCTTCGGTCCCTTCGTGTCTTTCGTAGTTGCTCTCTCGGTCTCAACCTTGTGGGCGTCCATTCAACAGTCGGAGCACCGACCGATCATTCTCAACGAGCGGGCAGACTCCCCTTCCCGTCTCTACCGTCTATTCTTCGTCTTCCCTCAACTTTTCCAGCACCGAAAAATCTTCGAGCGTCGTCACATCGCCCTTAACCGCCCCCCCGGCGGCGATCTCTCGCAGCAGACGACGCATGATCTTGCCGGAGCGCGTCTTCGGCAGCGTGTCGGTGAAGCGGATGTCGTCGGGCCGGGCCAGCGCGCCGATCTCTTTGGCGACATGCTCTCTCAATTCCTTCTTCAACTCTTCGCCGCCGGTGCGCCCGCCTTCGAGTGTGACGAAAGCCGAGATCGCTTGCCCCTTCAACTCGTCGGGCCGCCCGACGACCGCCGCCTCCGCGACCAGTGGGTGCGAGACGAGCGCGCTCTCCACTTCGGCGGTGCCGAGGCGGTGGCCGCTGACGTTAATCACGTCGTCCACGCGGCCCATGATCCAGTAGTAGCCGTGTTCGTCGCGCCGCGCCCCGTCGCCCGCGAAATAGACGCCCGGAATCTCGGACCAATATTGCTTTCGGTACCGCTCGTCGTCGCCCCAGATGGTCCTCAGCATCGAAGGCCACGGTCGCTTGACCACTAGGTAGCCGCCCTCGTTGGTCCCCACGGGGCTACCATCCCGCTTCAAGATGTCCACGCTGACGCCGGGGAAGGGCCGCGTCGCGGTGCCGGGCACGGTGGGCGTCGCGCCCGGCAACGGCGAGATCATGATCGCGCCCGTCTCGGTCTGCCACCAAGTATCCACGATGGGGCACCGCCTGCCGCCGATGACTTGGTGGTACCACATCCACGCCTCTGGGTTGATCGGCTCGCCGACCGTGCCGAGCAGGCGCAGGGATGACAAGTCGTGCTTGCGCGGCCACTGCTCACCCCATTTGATGAAGGCGCGAATCGCGGTCGGCGCGGTGTAGAAGATGTTGACGCGGTGTCGCTCGATGATGTCCCAGAAGCGATCCGGCTGCGGCCAGTTCGGCGCGCCCTCGTACATCACACTCGTCGCGCCGTTGGCGAGCGGCCCGTACACGACGTATGAGTGTCCTGTCACCCAGCCGATGTCCGCCGTGCACCAGTAGGTGTCTTCTTCCTTAAGATCGAAAACCCATTTGCTGGTGATGTAGGCCTGCGTGAGATACCCGCCCGTCGTGTGCAGGATGCCTTTCGGCTTGCCGGTGGTCCCGGAGGTGTAGAGGATGTAGAGCGGGTGTTCGCTGTCGAGTTCCTCGGCCGGGCAGACGGCGCTCACCGTCTCGACCAGTTCATGCCACCAGTGGTCGCGGCCCACCTGCATCTTGATCTCCGTGCCCGTCCGACGGTACACGACGACGTGCCTGACGGTCGGACATTGTTCCAACGCACGGTCCACCGCCGGCTTCAACGCGACTTCAACGCCACGCCGGTAGCCGCCGTCGGCGGTGACGACCGCCACGCAGCCGCAGTCGTTGATGCGATCGCGCACGGCGTCGGCCGAGAAGCCGCCGAAGATGACGGTGTGCGTCGCGCCGATGCGCGCGCAAGCCAGCATCGCGACGGCCAACTCAGGAACCAAAGGCATGTAGAGCGCGACGCGGTCGCCAGTTTTAACGCCGAGTGATTTCAGCACGTTCGCGAAACGGCAGACTTCGCGGTGCAACTGCTGATAGGTGAGCGTCCGCTGCTCGCCCGGCTCGCCTTCCCAGATGAGCGCGGCCTTGTTCTTCCTCGCGTTCGAGAGATGGCGGTCGAGGCAGTTGTAGGAAATATTGATTTTACCGCCGACGAACCATTTGGCGTGAGGCGGTTGCCAGTCGAGCACTTGGTCCCATTCTTTGAACCAATGCAACTCGCGCGCGATGCCGGCCCAGAACGCCTCCGGATCGCGCTCGGCCTCGGCGTAGATGCGCTCGTACTCCGTCGCCCCGCTAATGTGCGCGCGCGCGGAAAACTCCACGGACGGGGGGAACAGGCGCGTCTCGTGTAGGACGGATTCGATCGCCGCGCTCGGCGTTTCGTCTGAACCGGCTGCCATCTGATGTTTTCTCCGTGTGGTGAACTAGTCGAGCCCGCCGAGAGTTTACAACGAACATGGCGGGCCGAGCAGCGCGGAGAGGCTTGCTTTCTGCCCGCGGGCGATTGCCAACGAGTGCGACAAGCATGTATTACTTTCGCCGTTGCTGTGAGACTACCCTGTGACCGAGGTGCAATTGAATGACTGAGATCAATCAACCGCCGTCCCCCGAACTTTTTTTCGAAACCATCAACGCTTACCAGCGCACGGCCGCGCTGAAGACGGCCATCGAACTGGACCTGTTCTCCGCCCTCGCCGAAAGGCAGACCGCGCCCGCCGACATTGCCGCGCGCTGCGGGGCGGCGGAGCGCGGCGTCCGCATCCTCTGCGACTACCTGACTATCTACGGCTTTCTGACCAAGACGGAAACGGGCTATGGCCTGACCCCCGATTCGGCGACGTTCCTCGATCGGCGCTCGCCCGCCTATATGGGTGGCACACTTGAGTTCCTGCACTCGCCGACGCTGCGTGAAGGTTACGAGCGTCTGACCGAAGCCGTGCGGCGCGGCGGCACCGCGATCACGGATGGCGGCACGACCGCGCCCGAGAACCCCGTGTGGGTGCGTTTCGCAAGGGGGATGGCCCCGATGATGCAGATGCCCGCCGAACTGTTGGTCCAACTCGTCGGTGGCGGCGAACGCGATCGTAAACTGAGAGTGCTCGACATCGCCGCCGGCCACGGGATGTTCGGTATCGCCTTCGCGCGCCATTTTACGCAGGCCGAGGTGGTCGCACTCGATTGGCCCCACGTCCTCGAAGTGGCGCAGGAGAACGCGGTGCGCTTCGGGGTTTCTGAACGTTATCAGACGTTGCCCGGCAGCGCGCTGGAGATCGAGTTCGGCGCGAGCTATGACCTCGTCTTGCTAACAAACTTCCTGCACCACTTCGACCACGCGACCTGCGTCCGACTGCTCGGCAAAGTCCACGCCGCGCTAGCCACGGGCGGGCGTGCCGTGACGCTCGAATTCGTTCCCAACGAAGATCGCGTCACGCCCCCGGCCGCCGCCGCCTTCAGCCTGACGATGCTGGCGAGCACGCCCGCCGGCGACGCCTACACCTTCCCCGAGTTGGAACGGATGTTCGCCGAGGCCGGCTTCGCGCGCAGCGAAATTCACCCGCTGCCGCCGACGATGGAGCAGGTGGTCGTCTCATTCAAATAGCTCCACGCCAATCCACCGAGGCGCATTTTCTGATTACGCAGAAGCAGCCTGAAGATCATGATTCTTTGTTCAACCTGCGGCCCCGGACTCCACTCGCGCTCTCGTCCGGGGCTTTCATCTGGCCGTCCGTTTCGCGGACTCATTGATGCTTCCCTTGAAATTCGCTGCCGCGTAACACAGGCGGTACTAACCTTCAGTCGTAAATTCTTCAGGCAGATCGGTCTCGCATTCCATCCATTCGCCGGTCGCCGGGTGATGAAAGGCGAGCCGCGCGGCGTGAAGAAAGAGGCGTGCGGCTTCGCCCCCGCTGCCGTACCATTCGTCGCCGTGGACGGGGTTCCCGATGTGCGCGCAGTGGATGCGGAGTTGATTCGTCCGGCCGGTCACGGGCTCAAGTTCGACGAGCGTCAAAAGGTTTCGCCGTTCGACGACGCACAGGTGCGTCTCGGCGGGCCGGCCTCCGTCGTCCGCGGCGATGACTCGCCAGAATGGCGGCCCTCCTTCTGATATGCGTCCAATCGGGGCGTTGATGACAAGGCTGTCTTCGGCCACGAATCCGCGCAGGACGGCGAAGTATCGCTTCTCGACCCGGCGTTGGTGAAAGTGTCGCGAGAGGACGCTCAGGGCGCGCTGCGTCTTGGCGACGACCAACAGGCCCGAGGTGGCGCGGTCGAGTCGGTGGACCAATCCGGGGCGGATGAACTGGCCGGCTTCTACGTCGGAAAGTGTTTCAGAAGAAAGCTGATCAGGTCCGCGCTCTGCGATCCGGTCGCGGTTGAAGTGGTAAGTCAGCGCGTTGGCGAGGGTGCCGGTTTTGACGCCGCGCGTGGGGTGGACCAATATTCCCGCCGGCTTGTTGACGACGGCGAGGTGTTCGTCTTCGTAGACGATGACAAGCGGCATCGGCTCGGGCAGCATCGCGCCGGGTGTGCCGGGTTCGAGTTCGATCTCGATCACGTCGCCGGGTTGCACGCGATGTCCGGCGTGCCGCGCCACGCCGTTCACGCGGCCGGCCTCCGCGGCCAGCAGATCGGCGATCCTCATTCGACTAAGAAGCTGAAGACGCGCTGCCAGCAACTCGTCCAACCTTGCGCCCTTGGCCTCGGCGCTTACTTCAAACCTGAAAGTTTCTCGCATTCGTCAGGCCCCGTGGGCCGGGCGCGTAAGAAGATGTTGGGGGTAATGTCTCAGTGCTCATCAAGGCGACGTTCGCGACTCTTCTGATTGTGGCTCAGCCTAACACGCAAAGCATTTCGGCACGAAAGGGTTGGCTGTCGGTTAAGCTCATCTTCGCACGGCTCAACGAAGTGTCAGCAATTGTCGGACGAAAAGTAATAGCTCCACCCACCACACGGCCAGAGACGCGGCGTGCGCGATGTGCAGGCCGCTCCCCTCTTCCCCGCGCCGGCTGCCATCCCGATTTGTTTGCAGTCCCAAACGTTCGAGGCGCGGCAAAGCACGCAAGCTGAAATAAACGTGGCCGAAGATTAAGACGGGAGCCAATCCCACTTGAAACAGTGCCCACCCGTACAGACCGTCGCGGTAGAGCATTCCGCTCCCGGTCCCGGCGAGTAATAAACCGGCTCGCACGAGCCAGACGGTCGAGCCGAAAGCCCACACCCACGCCCGCCGCTTCGTCGCATCCCGCCCCGCCCGCAGCCCAAGAATGAAAGTGACGTGCGACGCGCCCATCCCGAGGACGAATCCGACTGCGGCGATAAACGCCCCGAGCAAATCGAGCCACGGAAACGATCGCTCGCGGCCCACGTCGAAACTGAACGCCAGCACTGTATGGCAGACCGAAACTGATGCGGCAGTGAAAGCCGTTTCGCTAATGGTTATGTACATCGCACTCATCGGATAGCGAAGTAAGTGGGCACCGTGCGCTCGCTTGATGCTTGACGCCGCCTGCGGCTGTAGGCGAGAACTGTGATGGAAGACTTGCCCCAAGACATTATAGTTTGACTCGTGTCTAATCTGGGCCATCGCTCTGTTCGGAAAGTGAAATGGACTACGACGTGATCATCATCGGCGCGGGCGCGGCCGGTTTGATGTGCGCCATCGAGGCGGGCCGGCGCGGCCGGCGCGTGCTGGTGCTGGAGCACAACGACCGGGTCGGAAAAAAGATCGCCATCTCGGGCGGCGGGCGCTGCAACTTTACGAACATCCACACCACGCCCGCCCATTTCATCTCGGCTAATCCGAATTTCTGCAAGTCGGCGCTCGCCCGCTACACGCCGGCCGACTTCGTCGCGCTGGTCGAACAACACGCCGTCCGCTACCACGAGAAAAAGCTCGGCCAACTCTTTTGCGACGGCAGCTCGCGCGAGATTATTCAAATGCTGCTCGCCGAGTGTGAACGGGCGCAGGCCGGGATTCGCTTGCGGTGTCAGGTCAGGGCGGTGGAAAAGCGCGAGCGCTTTGTCGTCGGAACCAATCAGGGAGAGTTGGTTTCGGAGTCGCTCGTCGTGGCTACGGGGGGCTTGTCGCTCCCGCCCATCGGTGCGACCGACTTCGGCTACCGTCTGGCCCGGCAGTTCGGCCTGAACGTCAGGCCGACGCGCCCCGCGTTGGTCCCCTTCACTTTCGGCGCGAACGAACTCGGAGAGTTCAAAGAGTTGAGCGGTGTCTCGCTCGACGCCGTCGCCTCCTGCAACGCGGCGGAATTTCGCGAAAACGTCCTCTTTACGCACCGCGGCCTGAGCGGCCCGGCCGCGCTGCAAATCTCATCCTATTGGCAATCCGGCGACGGGATCAGCTTACGTTTATTGCCCGACTTTGATCCCGAAGAGTTGCTCTCCGCGCGCCGGGCGTCGCAGCAGGAGCTGAAAACCGTCCTCGCCGAATTTCTGCCGCGTCGTTTCGCGCACGCATGGTGCGACCAATACGCCGCCGGGTCCAAGCCCATGCACACATATCAACCGCGAGAGTTGAAGCGGATCGCGGAGCGATTGCGCCGGTGGCAACTTATACCGGAAGGCACCGAAGGCTACCGCAAGGCCGAGGTCACCGCGGGGGGCGTCGAGACGGACGAGCTATCATCACAGACGATGGAGGCGCGACGCGCGCCCGGCCTCTACTTCATCGGTGAAGTCGTGGACGTAACCGGCCATCTCGGTGGCTTTAATTTCCAGTGGGCGTGGGCTTCGGGCTATGCGGCCGGGCAGTACGTGTGAAGTTATTTTGAAAGCGGCGCGTCATTCCGCCGCATAGCGGCGATTGAACTTAGCCCGGCGTTTCAACGCCGGGGATAGCGCGCGCCCCCATGATCATGCCGTTGCGCCAGCGACGTATGAGCCTCAGCCGTCGCTGACGCGACGCGGCGTGTGGTTGGTTGCATTCCCGGCGTTGAAACGCCGGACTAAATTCACCGCGTCGCGCCGCGACGGGTTGATGCCCACGCTTCACTTATCTGAGGCCGATGACATTGTCTAACTTATGAGCTACAACACGATCTCACCGGCTGAAGCGGCGTCCCGGCTCGAACGCGGCGAAGAGTTCGACTTCATCGACGTGCGCGAACCCGAAGAGCACGCGCTGGCGCGGGTCGAGGCGGCGCGTCTGCTGCCGCTCAGTCGCTTTCAGGAGTGGGCCGCGTCGCTCGATGCTGAACGCGAGATCGTCGTGATGTGCCATCACGGCATTCGCAGCGCGCAGGTCTGCCAGTTTCTCGCCGGGCAGGGTTTTACGAAACTGCACAACCTCGCCGGCGGCATCGAAGGCTGGTCCCTTGAGGTGGACCGGGGCGTGCCGAGGTATTGAAGCAGTAGCCAGTAGCCAGTAGCCAGTAGCCAGCATTCAAGACAAGTAGTTTGCTACTGGCTACTGGCTACTGACTACTGGCTACTTTGTCCATCATGTCCGACGATCAAGACAGCATCAATGAACAAATGACGGCCTACACGGCGGCGCACGTCGAGGCGTATCCGGTGGAGTACATCGCGGGGATCGATCTGTACAACGCGGGCGAGTTCCACGCGGCGCACGACGCTTGGGAGGACCGTTGGCTGGACCGGGCCGGGCCACGGGAAAAGCTCTTCCTCCAAGCGTTGATTCAGTCGGCGGTGGCGTTTCATCATCTGGAATTGGGGCGGCCCGGCGCGGCGCGCGAGATGTACCGGCGGGCGAAAGAAAAATTCGTGCGTTTGGGGGCGGAGCGGTTCATGTCGCTCGATCTGGTCGAGTACAGTGCCGGGCTCGAACGCGCCCTCGCGTGGCTCTCGGCGGCCCCGGACCCGCGCACGCTTACGCCGCCGCCGGACGCCCATCCGCCTGAGATCAGGCTATTGCCGGAAGTGATGGAGTTTGACTGAGCCGCGCGGGAGCGGCGTCTCGGGTTGCATGTTCCGTGTGTGGGGTTATAACTTCTGCTCACCACGCGAAACCCGAAACTTTGTGGCAGGAGATTGACAGTGGACATCATCGAGAACATTGACGACTGGCGCGAGGGCTACCTGCGCTGGCGGCGGACGAGTGAGGCGCGCAACGAAGACCTCGGCGGGCGCTACCCTTACGTCGAGAACCGGCGCGCGCCGTTCAAGGCTCTGGGGCGGGCGCTGCCGATGCTGAGCCTCGGGCTCGTCACCTCGGCGGGCGCACACGTGGACGGCTCTGAGCCGTTCGACACAGCGCGCTTCGGGGGCGACGTGAGCTTCCGCGAAATTCCGGTGCAGGTCGGAACGGGAGATTTGGCGTGGTCGGCGCGCGGCTACGATCCGGCCGCGGTGCGCGAGGACATGAACGCTCAGGTGCCTGTGCAGCGCCTGTCCGAGTTTGAGGGCAACGGCATCATCGGGCGTCTGTGCCCGGTCTTCTGGAGCTTCTGCGGCTACATCCCGAACGCGGGGCGGCTGGCGGACGAGTCGCTGCCGCAACTGGTCGAGCGCGTCAAACGCTATGGCGTGCAGGCGGCGTTGTTGGTCCCCGCCTCTGAATTGTGTCATCAGTCGATGGCGCTTGCGGCGCGTGCCCTCGAAGCCTCTGGGGTGGCGACGATGATGCTCGCCGTGGACCGCCCGTCGTGCGAACTCGTGCGCCCGCCGCGCGCCGCTTACTACAAGGGCGAACTGGGCCGCGTCGCCGGTCAGCCCAACTGGCCGCAACACCAGCGGCGCATCCTCGACGAGGCGTTGCGCTTGCTGGAACCCTTCGACCAGCCGGGCGTCCGCAACCTCACCGTCGAACTCGAAACGGAAGTTGAGATCGAGCGCGGCGAGAGATAAAACGGCCACACGGCCGAATGGGAAAAAGGAGAAGAGGCGAAACGGATG
>JBOGOY010000090.1:0-9333 GCA_050748185.1 Pyrinomonadaceae bacterium | reverse complement strand
CCCGAGAAGCCGCCGCGGACGATTTTGATGGTAGTGCCTCGCTTTGCGAAGGCAGGCCGCGCCGGCTTAGTGAGGAAAATCTGCGCTTCGCGCCGGGCAGAGTTAAGCAGCACGTCCACCGTGTTGCGCGAACCGCGAATCAGTTTCGCGACCTCGCTCGGGAAATACCCGTGGAAGAATCTGAGGATGAGCACGCTGCCCGAAAGCGAAGTTTCTTTACGCAGGCAGGCGTAGCGGCAAACCTCCCTCAACGCACTCTGGACGCGCATCCGCTGGCGCGGGTCGAACGCAAGCCGCCCATCTTCCGTCATGTTCTGTTCGAGCGACGACAACTGTTCGAGCCGTTGCCGCGCGGCCCGCCGCAGGTGTGAAAAGTGCAGGTTCCGCAACACGGTGTAGAGGTAATGGTCGGCGTTGTTGATCGCGACGGGGTCCGGACCAGCAAGCGTGAACTGCACGAAAGCCTCCTGCACCAAGTCTTCGGCCAACTCTCGATTCGAACTGGTGATCTGAAGTGTCCATTTGAGGAGACGATCGTAACGCACTAGGAACACGTCCGCACGGCTCTGTTCCTTTCCGACCGCGACAGCAGCAGCGCTCATCATTGAATTATGGCTTTCGTGAAGTCAGAACGTTACCGATTAATGGAAGCTCTTGCATCCAGAGCAAAAAAGAAACGAGAGCTTACCGCGTCCCTCTGTCTATGAAGTTAACTGGCGGTGAAGGGAAAGTTAACAATGAGGTGGCAGCGGGAGCCAACCGGCGAACGTTACGTCAATGGGTGTCGAGCCTTGTGCGATAGGTTTTACGTCAGAGCGTTTTCGTTGGTGTGAAGGTGGGCAAAGTTTAACTGCTTTACGCCTTCGCGGTAAATCATCGCGCCCCTGACACTCAACCGTCATGCACTTTGATTGACTCTTCAGATTCGCTTCCCTCTCACGCACATCCGCTACTGAGTCGAACCGTGAAGTGATGAATTGTTCGCCGCCCGACGCGACGTCGAAAACTTAACCTGTCGTTAATTTAAGATTGCCCTCCGCCCGCACGTCTATATGAGTAAAGCAATAGTCAAGCTACTCAGTTCACGCAGTACTTTTTGAGTAGCCTCCCGCTCGCGGGTCCGTTCGAGGGCCCGCTGGGGAATCACCGTGCTCCCTGTCATGCGGAGTTGAAGGGACCGATCTGTCCGCGGACAGACGCGCATTACGCGAGAGTCACACACCACAAAGTAGAACTTTAACGAGGAGAGCAAACATGAAGACTTTGGTGAAAGCATTGGTCTGCGCGGTGGCGCTGATTTCAGCGCCGTCGCTCGTCTCGGCGCAAATCGGCTTTACGGTCGCGGACTTCAACGGGGGCGCCCCGCAAAGGCTCTACCGCTTCGATGTCAACGACGGAATCATGGAGGACTTGGGCGTCATCGAAACCAACGCGGAACAGGAAGGGCTGTTTTCCGTCGGCTCTCTGCTGTTCGGTTATTCCGAGAACGATCCGGCTCTGGCCACCGACGACGAGAGAAATCCCGGCACGAGGATTCTTCCTTTCCCCGGAGCCAACGCGCCGAACCTGCTCGGCGTCGCCCCCAACATCAATCGTCGCGTCTGCGCGGCGGGCGCTGCCGCTCAATTCGGCACGGAATCCGGCGCCGGTTATAACCCCGTGGACGGTTACGTCTACGTCGTCAACAGCAACGACAACCCCAACGACGGCGTGGTCGGCAGCCGCTTCTTCCGTTTCAAGCCGGGCTGCACTGGCTTTCAGCAGATCGGGCCGCAGTCGGCCGTTTCCGTTGACGGTCTAGCCGTTGATCCCAACGGCACCGTGTACGTCTCTGACTTCCGCATCAGTGACCGGATTTACCGGCTCAACACAACCACGGGCGCGCTGACCCCGATCGGCTCGCTCGGCTTCCCGATTAACCGCGATTCCGGGCTGGCGTGGGACTTCGAAAACAACCGCCTTCTCGGGTTGGCTGAAAACGGCGTCATCTACGTGATCAATACCACGACGGGCGTGGGAACCATTCTGTCCACACTCACGCTCAACGGCGGTGCGGCGCCGACCGATCTCGAAGGCTTCGACATTCCGCAGCAAGACCCCATCCCCTAAACCGAAGGCATTGCTGTCGAAAGGCCTTGCCCGCCTTTCACTGAAGATGCCGCAAGGTAAATTTTCGGAACTGGAGAACAAATATGCCGAAGAATTTGAAACGCCCGCTGCTCTGGGTGCGCCGCACTGCCCCCTTCGCGCTTGCGCTCGTCGTCGCCTGCGCGCTCGTCGCCGGCGGCCGCTTGAGCGGCCTCTTACCTACGGTCTTCGCCGACACGGCGTACTTTGACCTCGCCGCCAACGGCAACGTCTTCATGCAGGACTGGTCGAATACCAACCTGCTCAACACCGACAACGACTGGTCCGGTGTCCCCAGCATCACCGGCTATCAGGGCGTCGCCGGAGCGCAGCCCACTAACGTCGATCCGCGCACCGTCACCCAAGTGCTGGCGGCCGCCAGTCAAGTGGACGTGGACGCCAACGTCTCGCAGAGCCCGAACACCTATGGCACTGGCGGCGTCGTCGAATTCGACACGCTCGCCAATCCGACCGTCGCCTTGAGCGCCTCGGCCACCGCCGACTTTCCCAACCTCGTTATCTACTTGAACACGACGGGCCGCACCAGCGTCAATGTGCAGTACAACATCCGCGACTTGGACGCCTCGGCCGACGATGGGGTGAAGCAGGTGGACACGCAGTATCGCGTGCGGGATCCGAACACGCCGGACGACCCGGACACGGACCCGACGCAGTATCAAAGCATCGCGGGCGGATACACGGCCGATGCGACCGACCCGAATCTGGCGACGCGCGTGACGACCGTCTCGGTGGCATTGCCGGCCGAAGCGTTGAATCAGCCGCGAGTGGAAGTGCGGATCATCACGACGGACAACACGGGGACGGATGAGATCATTGGCATTGACGACATCGTCGTGACCAGCGCCGGCCCAGTGCCGACGCCGACCCCAACGCCGGATCCGACGCCCACTCCGACACCTGACCCGACTCCGACGCCGACGCCTGAGCCGACGCCGACGCCTACTCCCACGCCGACACCAACGCCGACGCCTATTCCGTTCCCCGGTGTGCGTCTGGTGACGACCACGACGCTGAGCTGCGAAGGCAGCAGTGTCATCGCCACCATCACGGTGTCGAACCGGGGCGCTGCGCCCGCGACAGGCGTGGAACTGTTCGACGCCATCCTTTTGAGCCCGTCCGTGGACGGCATCGCCGGATCGCTGAGCTACGGCGACATCTTGCCGGGCCAGTCAGTTTCTCGCACGGTCAACTTCGGCAGCTACCCGTCAGGCCCGAACCGGCTGCGGACGCGCGGTACGTTTGGCGGAGGCAGTCAATTCGGTGGCACGCAAGCTGTGGTCATCCCCGCTTGCTCCCCGCCGACCGAATAAATAAACCCGCGCCACGTGCGGCATGTGGACCCCATACATGCCGCACATGCGGCCTAGTCGGCGGCCGGGCCTACTCTCCCTCCGGCCAAACTTTAAAGAGCCCCTAGGAAGCCTTAAATCCCCTAGGTAGAAAGAAGGGCATGAAACAAATGATGAAGACAAAACAGCGAATGATGATGGCGGCGCTGGCGCTGTGTGTGGTGGCGCTACTGCAAACGAGCGCACAAGCCGACCCGGTGACCTTCACCATTAACAACTCCAACCAAAGCGGAACGAACGGCAGTGTCCTGAGCTTCATGGGGAGCTTCAGCAACCTCGGTGCGCCGGCCGTGACAATCACCGGCAGCAGTTTCAGTTTCCCCGTACCCGCGGGCGACCTGTCACTCGACGACACCCCGTTCGCAGCCAACTTTGAAACCATGGTGGTGAACGCCGGCGAGACGATCACCGATGTCTTGTTCACCGTGACGATTGGGCCGGGCGTCGCCTCCGGCGTTTACAGCGGCGTGTTCACGATCCTCTTCGACGGGGCAACGCCGGGACAAGATGTCTTCCAATCCTTCTCCGTGACGGTGCAGCAGGCCGGCGCGCCGATCCCAGAGCCCGCCACTCTCGTGCTGTTGGGTTCGGGTTTGGCCGGCATCGCGGGCGCGGTTCGCCGTCGCCGTCGGGCAGCTTAACTCCGCGGCCCACGGCCGCCTCTACGACGCGGCCTTGTGGCCCTTTGAAGTCTCACGCAGCGTGTCGAAAGGGTGCGTCGAGGAAGATTGTGCGGATCACCCGTCAGGACACACCAAGGAAAACTTGGTTCAGAGCGCCTAAGACACAAAATTGTAGGGGCAGGGAAATCCCTGCCCCTACAGACGTTCAAGAAAGGTCAGTCCTCATGAAGAGTAGCTTGAGATGCCTGTTTGCGATTATTTGTTTGACACTCTGTTTATCTTCACACGCTTTCGGTCAGGGAACTGACACCGGCACGCTGGCGGGAGTTACGCAGGACAGTAACGGCGCGATTTTGCCGGGCGTCAACGTGACGGTCGCGAACACTAACACCGGCCTGACGCGCACCATCACCTCCAACGAAGAGGGCCGCTGGGTCGCTCCCGTGCTCCCGCTCGGCACTTACACGGTGAAGTTCGAGCTTCAGGGATTTCAGACGCTCACGAGAGAAAACGTCGAGGTGGCGGCGACAGTGACCACCACCGTCGATCAACAACTCGGCGTCGAAGGCGTCAGCGATGCCGTCGTGATTGAAGGCGGCACCACCCCTTTACTATCTCCCGAAACGGCTACGCAGTCGCGCCAAATCACGTCCGAAGAGTTAGAAGCGGTCCCTTCCACGACCAGAAGTTTTACGCACCAACTCCTGACCGACACCGCTTCGAGCGCGGACCTGCCGGCGTCGTTGACCAACAGCACCGGCAACGTCTCGCCGGCCATTAACGGCACGCGCACCACTAGCAGCAGCCTGCTCTTTAACGGCATCGACGCCACTAACTTTTCGAGCGAAGGCTCGCTGACGGAAAACATCTCGCCCGCGCCGGAGACGATCGCCGAGGTGAAGGTGCTGACCAGTCTCTACGACGCCTCGGTCGGACGTTCGGGCGGCGGCAACATCCAACTCGTGACCAAGCAGGGCGGCAACGAAGTGCACGGCTCGGCCTACTACTTCGTGCAGAACGAAATCTTCAACGCTAACGACTTCTTCTACAACCGCGACGGCATCGACCGACAGAAAGCGCGGCGTCACGAAGGCGGCTTCGTCATCGGCGGCCCCCTCGTCAAAGACAAGTTCTTTTACTTTGGCGGGTATCAACGAACCAATTCGGACACCGCCTACGTCCCGACCGCGCAGAGTTTTGTGGTGCTGCCGGAAGCCCTCGGCCTGATCCGCGGCCCACGCACCGCTGCTAACCTGCTCGCCGCTTTCCGGACCTTCGTCCCGCAATTCAACGTGACCCCGGTAGCTAATCAAGTGCCGGATTACATCGTCAGGCTGTTTAATCTGAGAAATCCCGAGACGGGCGATTTCCTAATTCCCGCCCCCCGGCCGGACGCGGAGCGTCTGTTCACCACTTACGCCGTGATTAACGGCACCGCCACCGTCACCGGCCGGCTGACGGATCGGATTTTCCGCAACTATCCTTTCATCGGTGGCACCCCGCTCGTTCGGCAGCGCAACGTCGTCCCGGCGCGGTTCACGCAAGATCAATTCACGGCGCGGCTGGACTACACGTTCAATCAGCGGAACACGCTCGGCGGCACGTTCTTCTTCGCCAATTTTCCGGCCTTCGATCCGTTTCCCGACTCGTCGCTTGTCTCGCCAACGACGCTCAAGAAGAACGACCGCAACCGCACCGTCTCCCTCCGGGACACGCACGCCTTCAGCGACACCCTGATCAACGAGGCGCGGTTCGGTTACTTTTACCTCGACAACTCGCGCAGTTTGGACGAGGCGTTTCTGGCGGACGAGTTGACCAACGCCGGGGTCGGCATTCCCAACCCCGCGACTCTTTTCGATTCCTCGGACGCCACCCGCAGACTCGGCAACTTCTCGTTCCGCGGCAACCTCGATGATTTCTCGTTCGGCGCGCCGAACGACATCTTCAACCGCCGCCTGCAAAAGACACTGACCCTCGCCGACAACGTCACTTACCTCCGGGCGACGCAGACCTTCCGTTTCGGCGTCGAGGCCAAGCGCAACGCCTTCGACACCAACCTACCCGAAGAGCAGGGGCTGCAGTTTGAGCGGATCGATAACTTCGGCCAACTGCTGGCCGGGCGCGCGACGGAGGCCGACACGCAGTTCGGCGTCACGGACAAAGAATTCAGGTTCAGCGATCTGAGTTGGTACGTGACCGACGATTGGAAGGTGAGCCGCAAGCTGACGCTCAACTTCGGCCTGCGCTGGGACTGGTTCGGCTGGCCCATGGAGCGTAACGGCCGTTTGGCCAACTTCGACTTCGACCGCGTCACAAATTTCGACGACATTCGGCCGGGCTTCATTCTGCCGAGCAACGCCCGGTTGACGAACTTCAACGCCATTGACCGCTCGATCGAAGAGATCGCGCGCGCGGAGAACGAGCACACGCTGAACGGGCAGGACTTGAACAACTTCGCGCCGCGCTTCGGCTTCGCCTATGCGCCGTTCGCGAGCGGCCAGACCGTCATCCGTGGGGGCTATGGCGTCTTCTTCGATCGCCCCTCGGCCGCGTTCATGAACACGCTCTTCAGCAACTATCCGTTCCTGCGCGAGATCGAAAGCGTGCTCAGACAGCCCACCGATGGCACGATCACGAACGCCTTCTCGCAGCAAGACCCGAACCTTCCTTTCGCCAACTACCTGCCGTTCCGGGTGCGCTATCTGTTGAACGAGCAGTATGGAATTTTCGACAGCACGCCCGTGACGCGACTGGCGAGCGGCGAACTGAATCGGATCATCGATCTCGAGACGGGGACCAACGTCGTCGGCAATCAGGCGGAGACGTTCGAGTTCAGGGCGATTGACCGCGATTTGCGGACGCCCTACATCCAGCAGTGGAACCTCGGCATCCAGCAGCAGTTCGGCAGTAACTGGGTGGTCGAGGCCCGCTACGTCGGCACTAAAGGGACCAAGCTGCTGCAAGCGGTCGGCTTCAACCAGCCCTACGATTTGAACGACCCGAACACGCCCGATCACATCTTTCGGCGACTCAACGACGCTTACGAGCGCGCCTTCCGCGCCGTCCTCGCCAGAGAACCGGGGAGAACCCCACAAGGCACTTTGAACGGCCCGCTGCGGCAGGGCGTGAGCGAGCGCGAGCGCGGGCGCGGCATCGCTTACGGCGGCGCGAACGACGCGCTGGACGGCGTGCTCGGCAACCTTGTCACCCGACCAAACGGTGAAGTCGTGAGCGGCGGCAGGTTCGACTTTAACATCGCCGATCCCTTCACCCGGTTCAACGTGATCCCGATTGACGCCCGCACGCCCTACCTCGGCTTCGGCAACCCGGAAGCTATCCTCCTCCAGTCGGCCGCCAACTCGATCTACCATTCCGGGCAGGTGAGCGTGACCAAACGGCTCTCGAGCGGCTTCCAGTTCAACACCTCCTACACGTGGTCGAAGGCGATAGACACCATCTCGACCGACCCCGGCAGCACGGCCTCTGCCGGGCGGCCCGACGTGCCCAACGCCGGCCTTGTGGTGCAGGGCGATCAGCGCAACCTGAAAAGCAACCGCGCCGTCGCCGACTTTGACCGCCCGCACCGTTTCGCCGGCAACTTCGTCTTTGACATCCCGTCGTTCGGCTCGCAGTCGAGGTTTTTGACCGGGTGGCAATTGAGCGGTTTCGCGCAGGTGCAGTCGGGCTCGCCGTTCACAATTTATTCCACTGAACCGGAGATCGTTCCCACCAGCGACGAAACCGGTTTGGCGGAACAGTTCCTCGGCACGATCCGCGAGCGGCGTCAGGGATTCGATCCAGTGACCGGCGCCCCGCTAACACTGGTCGAACTGACTTTGGCGAACCCAACCGGCGGGTTGTACCGGTTGGGCTTCGGTCGCCCCACTGTCAGGAGTTTGGAGTTGCTGCGCCAGCAGGGACCAGACCCGACGCGCCAATACTTCAACACCTTGCAGGATCCAAACAATCCGCAGACGGCTTTAATCACCGCGTTTGGCGGCTTCGGCAATTTGGGCCGAAACACGTTGAGAGGCCCCAAGCAGAAACGCATGGATTTGAGTTTGTCGAAGCTGACGCGCTTCTCCGAGCGCCTCGAACTGGAGTTGAAGTGGGATGTCTTCAACGTCTTTAACTTCGTCAACTTCGCCAACCCGAACACCGACTTGCAGGACGATACGGACTTCGGCGAGATCACCCGCACCGTCGGCGGGCCGCGCGCGATGCAGTTCGGAGTGAAAGTAAGGTTCTAAAAATCTAATTATCGAGCTTTCTCAATCAACCATTAACAAGGTTCAGGAGGATAGACATGCCGAGACATACGACGCCCTCACTTCGGGTACGCCTCACTTCCATAGCGCTCTCGCTCTCGCTCATCGGCTGCGCGCTGTTCGGAAGCAATCGCCTCAGTCAGTTAGTCATGCCGAGCGCGTTTGCGGACACGGCATACTTCAATCTCGCCGCCGGCAGCCTGACGCAAGACTGGTCCAATATCAACCTGATCACGGTTGACGATAATTGGTCGGCCGTTCCGAGCATCACCGGTTATGCGGGTGTCTCCGGCGCGCAGCCCGACAACGTCGATCCGCGCACGGTCGGCACCGTCTTGGCCGCCGCCAGCCAGATCGATGTCGATGCCAATAACACCCAGAGCCCGGACATCTTCAACACGGGTGGTGTCGTCGAGTTTGACACCTTGGCGAATCCGACCGTTGCGCTCAACGGTTCAGGCACCGCCGACTTTCCGAATCTCGTGCTGTATCTGAACACGACCGGCCGCACGTCAGTCACCGTGCAGTACAACATCCGCGACTTGGACGCCTCGGCCGACGATGGAGCGAAACAAGTGGCTACGCAATTTCGCGTCAGAGACCCGCTGACGCCGGACGATCCGGACACGGACCCGACGCAGTATCAAAGCATCGCGGGCGGATACACGGCCGATGCGACCGACCCGAATCTGGCGACGCGCGTGACGACCGTCTCGGTGGCGTTGCCGGCCGAAGCGTTGAATCAGCCGCGAGTGGAAGTGCGGATCATCACGTCGAACAACACCGGCACGGACGAAGTGATCGGCATCGACGACATCGTTGTCACCAGTGGTGGAGGAACTCCGACTCCCACCCCGACTCCCACCCCAACACCGACTCCAACACCAACACCAACGCCGACGCCGACACCAACGCCGACACCGACACCGACTCCAACGCCCACAC
>JBOGOY010000089.1:0-9334 GCA_050748185.1 Pyrinomonadaceae bacterium | reverse complement strand
ACTCTTGGCTGAGCGTCTTGAACGGCTGCCTCGATCCGTTCAACACTGATCCGGCGAGCCCTTCGGCCCGCTGCGACAGAAACATCGTCTCGTCCAGTTTCTTCCGCTCAGACGAGTTTCAGTTGAAGGGACTCTATGTCTATCTCTTCTACCGAGCGGCCTTTGGCTACCGGGTCGCGGACGGACTGGTCCTGCCCGCCTACTCAGAGATCGTCACGGACCTGCGGGCGGTGACCGGGCGCGACACGGCCGACCTCCACCAGAAACGGGCTGCCTTCGCCGAGGCGTTCGTCCAGCGGCCAGAGTTTGTGACCGCTTACGGCGGGCTCACGAACCAAGCCTACGTAGACGCGCTGCTCGGCCGCTACAACCTGCCGCAGATCACGACGGAAGACCCGGCCACCCCGGAAGGCACGACGCAGGTCGTCTTGACGCGGCAACAACTGGTCGAGCAACTGGCATCGGGGGCGCTCAGCCGGGCGCGGGTGCTGCGCGCGCTGGTGCAGTCTGATGAGTTGAGCCGCGAGACGACGGGCCGGGAGTACAACAATGCGTTCGTCGCGATGCAGTATTACGGCTACCTGCGGCGGACGCCGGAGGAAAACGGCTATCAGGGTTGGCTGAGAGTACTTAACAACGAGCCGAACGGTCTCCGTACTATGATCCACGGGTTCCTGAACTCACCTGAGTACCAACTCAGATTCGGTCGTATCGAACGGTAAATTGCTCGCGGGGCGCGCTACCGTTTGCTCGGCGGTAGTTACACTGACTTGGCCCCGCGGCCGCGAAGCAGGGCCGGTCCAGCTTAAAGCAGCTAGGGAAGCAAACTTTCAAAGCGTGAGCGGGAAAGAGAACTACCGCCGTTGAGTGATTCCAGCGTCACCGGCCGACTTGCCCCTTGGTCCCCGCCAAATTTGGCCTCTCACTCGTGCCGTTTGCGTTCGCGCAGGCGGCGCAGCATGGCGGGCAGCAGCAGGGAGGTTTGCAGGACGGAGCCGGAGGAGAAGCGGCGGGCGAGGCCGCGGAAGAGGCGGGCGGCCTGCGGCGTGTAGTTGAACCACCAGAGATCGTGGAAGCGTGGGAAGCGGTTGACGTGCAGGTGCTGTGGCGTGACGAGTTCGAGCAAGCCCTGACGGCCGTGCGTGCGGCCGTAGCCGCTCTGTTTGACGCCGCCCCACGGCGTCTGCGCGATGCCGTGCGTGTAGAGCACTTCGTTGACCATCACCGTGCCGGCTTCAATCTTTTCGGCAAGGCGCCGCCCGCGCCGGATGTCACTGGTCCAGACACTCGCGGTCAGGCCGAACGGGCTGTCGTTGGCGAGGCGGAGAACTTCGTCTTCGTCCCGGAAAGTCATCAGCGGCAGGACGGGGCCGAAGGTCTCTTCGCGCATCACGTCCATCGAGTGGTCTACCCCGGCGAGCACCGTCGGCTCGTGAAAGTAACCTGCGCGCGCGGGCCTTTGGCCCCCGGTTAAAACTTGCGCGCCGCGCTCGACCGCATCCCGCACGTGGGCTTCGACGATCGCTAATTGTCGCTCGCTCGACATCGCGCCGAGGTCTGTGCCTTCCGTGAGGCCAGTGTCTTGTCGAAGCCCGCGCACTAGTTCGACGACGCGCGCGGTAAATTGCGGGGCAACGGATTCGTGGACGTAGCAGCGCTCGACCGACGCGCAGGCTTGGCCGGCGTTGGCGAATCCGCCCCACACGGCGGCGTGGGCGGCGGCTTCGAGATCGGCGTCGGCGAGGACAATCATCGGGTCTTTGCCGCCGAGTTCGAGCACGCAGGGGACCAGTTGCCGGGCCGCGGCCGCGGCGACGCGCCGGCCGGTCGAGACGCTGCCGGTGAACATGATTTTATCCACGCCCGCCTCGACCAGCGCCGCGCCCGCCGGCCCTGCGCCGGTCGTCACAGTGAACAACCCCGCGGGCAGCCCGGCGCGCGCGAACACTTCGCCGATCTTCAAGCCCACGAGCGGCGTCAACTCGCTCGGCTTGAGCACGACGCCGTTGCCGGCCATCAGCGCCAACACCACTTCGCCGAGCGGGATCGCCCACGGGAAGTTCCACGGCGAGATGATGCCGACGACGCCGAGCGGGCGGTAGATGATTTTCGACGAGCGGCCCATCAGATTGTACTGGCCCAAGCTCACCCGCTCGGGCCTCAACAGCCGCGCGGTGCGGCGCGCGAAGTAGCGCATCAGATCGAGCGTGGGAACCAGTTCCATCGCGACCGCCTCGGCGGCCGGCTTCCCCGACTCGCGCGAGACGAGCGCGGCGATCTGGTCCAACTCGGCGAGCACGATCTCGCGCGCGCGCAGCACGACGCGACCGCGCTCCGCAAACGGCTGGGCCGCCCAAGCCGGCTGCGCCGCGCGTGCCCTCTCGACCGCCCGCCGGATTTCCTCGGCCGTGAAGACGGGCGCGCGCCCGATCTCGTCGCCGGTCGCCGGATCGCGCGAAACGATCTCGGTCGCCGTGGTCGCGTGCAGGGAAAATACAATCGTCGCCATCGGTGTCCACTCCTTCGAAACAAGAGTCGCGGGCGGGTGCCCGAGCGGATTATCCTGTGAAACAGGCGCGAGGGGAAGCGGCCGGCAACGCCGGGCCGATACACTCTCAGAACGCAAATGATGAATGCGGAATGATGAATGATTGAAACAGTAGTCAGTAGCCAGTAGTCAGTAGAAACAGCTTACGACGGGCAAGGCGGAGCGGGGGCCGTGACCAACGACCGGCGGAGTTAATCCCTACTGGCTACTGGCTACTGACTACTGACTACTTCGGCTCATTCATCATTCATCATTCCGCATTCATCACTTTCTTCCTGCCCTCTGTGGCTGATGCTTGTTCTAAACCCCGTTTCCGCGCGCAGGTGTTTCGGCGGCGGCGCAGGCGTCGGTTACAATGCTGGCCGACACACCGACGACACTCGTCACGCCCAAAGGAGAGATGCACCATGCCCAGACCTCAACTCGCGGAGTTCATGCGCCGGATGGAGCCGCGTTCGGTCGCCATCATCACGAGCGCCCCCGAGGCGACGCGCTCGAACGACACCGAGTACCGTTACCGGCAGGACTCTGACTTTTACTACCTGACCGGCTTTCAAGAGCCGGAGTCGATCGCCGTCATCGCGCCCGAACATCCCGAACACAAGTTCACGCTGTTCGTCCGCCCGCGCGACCCCGAGCGCGAGGTGTGGGATGGTCGGCGCGCCGGCGTCGAGGGCGCGGTCAGTGAGTTCGGCGCGGACGCCGCCTTCCCCGTCACAGAGTTTGACGCGAAGCTGGTCGAGTTGATCAACGGCGCGCGCAACGTCTATTACCGGCTCGGCGCGCGGCCTGAACTGGACCAGTCGCTGGTCCGGCAGATCGGCCTAATGCGGACGCGCAGCCGCCTCTACCGCGCGCCGGAAATGATCACCGACCCCGGCGCAGTCATCCACGAGATGCGCCTCGTTAAAAAAGACGGCGAGATCGAACTGATGCAGCGCGCGGCTGACATCGCCGCCGAGGCGCACGTCGAGGCGATGAGACAGGTCCGGCCCGGGATGTACGAGTATGAGATCGAGGCGCTGATCGAATACGTCTTTCGTCGCAACGGCGCATTGGCCCCCTCCTACACCTCGATCGTCGGTGGCGGCGCGAACGCGACGATCCTCCACTACGTCACCAACGACGCGCAGTTACAAGACGGCGACCTGCTGCTCGTGGACGCGGGGGCCGAGTATCGAGGTTACGCCTCGGACATCACGCGCACCTTTCCCGTCAACGGCCGCTTCAACGCGGCGCAGCGCGAAGTGTATGAGGCGGTGCTCGCAGTGCAGATGGCCTGCGTCGCGGCGGTCAAACCCGGCATGACGATGGACGATTTGAATAAACTCGCGACTGAGATGCTGACCGAGCGGATGGTGCGCCTCGGACTGCTGGCGGGTGAGGTGGAGAAGTTGATTGAGGAAAAGGCCTATATGAAATTCTACATGCATCGCATCGGCCACTTCCTCGGCATGGACGTGCACGATGTCGGGCGCTACCAGACGCCGGAGGGCGGGCCGCGGCCACTTGAGCCCGGCATCATCATCACCGTCGAGCCCGGCCTCTACATCAGCGAAGACGCCGAGAACATCCCCGACCGGTACCGCGGCACCGGCATCCGCATCGAAGACGACGTGCTCGTCACGCCCGAAGGCAATCGCGTGCTGACGAACAAGGTGCCGAAAGCGATCGACGAGATTGAAAAGCTGATGACTCGTTGAGGCGGCGACAGGCGACGCAGACTTTAACCGCAAAGGGCGCGAAGAAAGGCCGCCAAGAAACACAAAGATCAACAACTCTCTGCGTTTCTTTGCGGCCCTCTCTGCGCCCTCTGCGGTTAAATCATAGGAGCCGTCGTCAAACGCCGCCCGCCAACTCGGCCACGATTTCCTTCGCCGTCGCGCGGGCGCGCTCGATTTCGTCGGGGCCGTAGGAAACCGCGCCAACGACGGCGTGGCCGCCGCCGCCGTAGCGCTCGCAGATCGAGGCGATGTTGTGTGTGCGCGGGCGGGGCGACCACGGGTTCGAGCCGACGGAGATTTTAGATCGCTTGGCCCCTCGGGTGACGGCGACCGAGTAGGTTGTCTCGGGGTGCAGATAGTAGGGGATGAACTTGTTGAAGCCCTCGAAGCCCTCGTCCACGAGGTCGAAGTTGACGACGCCCGCACTGTAATGCGCGTTGCGGCGGATCGCCTCGAGCGTCTCGCGGTGACGGGCGAGGATGGGTTGAAACTTCTCCTGCACCTCGGGGCTCGCGGTCACCTCGTCGAGCGTGCGGGTGGTCAGGGCGCGGATGATCCATTCGATGAAGTCGTCGCCGGGAACGTTCTCGATGACCTGCATCAGTTGCAGCGCGGGCGCGCGCAGTTCCACGACCTGCGCGGGTGATTCGTAGAACGCGCCGTCGATGACGTGCGCCCAGTGGACCAACTCCGTCAGCGCCGCGTCTTCTTGAAAGCCGAACTGCTCACGCGCGACGCGGGCGATCAACTCGGTGCAGGACTTGCTCTCCGCGTCCCAGAACTTTCGGCCCGAACGGTCGGCGCGAAAGTGTGCTTCGTCGGCGGGCGTGAGAAACGCCGACTGGTGGTGATCGAACCACCACGTCAGCCGCCCGGACGGCGCGTACTTGAAATCGACGATGGCGTTCTCGTCGCCGTCGAACATCTCTTCGTCGAAGAGTGCGCCGGGGCGGTGCAGCAGTCCGGCGTATTCGACGCAGGCCGCGGGACGGACGCGCTCGCGGTAAAAGCGGGTGAAGACGGCGGCCGAGGCGACGCCGTCGAAGCAGTGGCCGTGATAGAGCAGGCGTAGTTTCATCAGTCTGAAGACTAAGGTGAAGAATCTGGTCGTTAGGCGAACCACACATCTTAGCAGCCGCGCCGGGCGTTGACCAGACGGCGACCGCGCCGAACCCGGGCCGGACCATTCATTCTCAAAAGCTGTTGACACAACTTTCATCGCCGGGACTTACTTTCCGCCGGTGCAAATCGTCATCGCCTATGCGGAAGAGCCATGCCGCCTGATTCCGGCTGACAGTGGCGAAAGGGAGGGCCAGCCGGCGCGGATCGAAGAAGGCTTCAGTGTCGGTTACGAAGGCACGAGCCCCGCGCGCAGACACCGTCGCGCTGCCGGGCGCTGGCGCTGGCGCGAACAATCTCATGCGCTGCCGCTCGCATGTCTGCGCCGCGACGAGCACACCGGACGCTGGCTACTCGCGCGACAGTTTCGCCCTCCGCGCGTTAAATGAGCTGGGCAGGGTTTTTGTCGGCAGTAACAAGAGGGGACGCAGGTCACTGCCTTGCGTCCCCTCTTGTGTTTGGAATGTGCCTGCCGTCCTACGGAGTGCCGAACCTCAACTTGTATTCGTCGGAGTTCATGAAGCCGTTGACCATCACGCGCGGGCTCTCGCCCCTGCGGCCGATGGCATCGAGCCACCCGGCGTACCCTTCAGGCTCGGGCTTGCGCCTGAGATACCCGTAATACTGCATCGCCACGAAAGCGTGGTTGTACTGGACCGTGCCGACCTCCTGACTCTCGACGACGAGGCGCAGCACGTCGAGCTTCGACTTGCGATCGGCATTAAGGTCCGCGACGAGCGAGTCGCGCGTCACGCCGCTCACTGGGTCGGGCGTCTGAAGCGTCGCGCCCACGTTGGCGAGCAGGGAATCGACGTACTGCGTCTGCGACACCACGCCGTAGCGGTTGACGAAGGCTGGGCTGTTGACCAAGTCTTCGCCGAAGTCGAGCCGCTTGGCGACGACCTCTTCGCCGGTTAGCCCCGTCACGCGGCGCATGGCCGCGATGATCTCTTCGTATTCGGGTACGTAGTTCGGCTCAGCTTGGCTTCCGAACGCTGCCTTGTAGAAGAGGAAGACGTAGAAGCCTTTCAATCGGAACTCGTCAGAACCGAAGAAACTCTGCGACACGATGAGCCGATCGCAGGCTGGGTTGTTGTTCACGTCCGAGCAGTTGTTCAGCACGTTCAGCCACGTCTGGAAGCCTCCCGGCTCGGGTTCACGAGAGAGGAAATCGAGGTACTGCATCCTGACGAAGAACGGGCTGCCGAAGATCGGATTGGTCGAAGACGCGGTGTCGTCGTCCGTGATGGTCACGGTGGCCGTGGATGGCGAGCCGAGCGTCGCGCCGGCCGGGTTGCGCAGCACGAGTTGGAACGTCTCGTCGCCGTCCGGGTGGACGTCGTTGACGAGCGGGATGGTGAAAGACTTCGTCGTCTCGTTCGGCCCGAAGACGAGCGTGTCCACGGTGGTCGCATAGTCGCAGCGGGCGTAGGCCGCGCCGCGCGGGTAAGGCTGACCGTTCGGCTGGAGGCTCGCCGGGTTACAGGGCACGGCCGCCATGTCGTCCACGGTCGCAAACTCAACCGAAGCCGCCCCGGCCACATCGCCGAGGCGCGAGACGGTAATCGTGGCCGCGTTGCCGGCGACGCCTTCGCTGACTTGGTAGGTGGCGGCGCTGAACTGAATGGCCGGAGTAGTGCCGACGGCCGTTTGCGTGACGGTGTGCATGCCGCCGGGCGTGAAGATGCGGCCGGTGCGCGTCGCAGCGCCTTCGTTGGCCGCGACCGCGTAACGCACGCGCCCGGTGCCGGCGCCGTTGGCACCCGAGACGATGTTAATCCACGGAGCGTCCGTCGTGATGTTGCCCCGGTCGCACTCGGTCGAACTCGCCACGACGGTCAGACGCCCGCCGCCCGCTTCATGTGTGAACGCGCGCACCGGCGGGTAAACGGCGAAAGAGCAGGCCGCGGACTGTGTGACGGTGAAAGTCTGTCCGCCGACGTTGATCGTGCCGGTGCGGCTGGCCCCCGTGGTGTTTTGCGCGACCGCGTAGTTAACCGTCGTGCCGCCGGTATTAAAAGTCGTAATCCAGTTCACGTTGCTCAGGCCCGAGACGGCGCAGCCCGCCTGCGTCGTCACCGCGAAGCTGAATGTGCCGCCGGTCGCACCCACCTGTTGCGCGGCCGGGACGAGCGCGTAAGTGCAGGTCAAGGCGGCCGCCTGTGTGACGGTGAAAGTCTGGTTCCCGACCGTGATCGTCCCTGTGCGACTTGTGGGAGCGGTGTTTTGCGCGACGGCGTAGTTGACCGTGCCGACGCCGTTGCTGTCGATGCTCGCCGAAGTGATCGTGATCCAACTCGCGTTACTGTTGGCCACGAACGTGCAGTTTCCCTGTGTTGTGGCCGTCAAGCTGAAGTTACCGCCCGCCGAGCCGACTTGCTGGGTCGTCGGCGCAAAGGTGTAAGTGCAAGTAGGCGCGTTGGTCGTCAGGCTGAGCGTGTAGTCGCCAGCCAGATTCGGCGCGGCCGAGTTGGCGAGGATGGTGTAAGAGCCGGTCACGGGCAGGGTGAAGAAACCGCTGCCGGCGGGAATGCGCGCGTTGGTCCCCCCACCGCCATCGGCATCTTCTGCCGCCAGCGAGCCGTTCGGCAGCAGGAGATAAAGGTAGGCGTCAAACCCGGCTGACATCGAGACGGCGATCTGTTGGCCCGCCGTGCCGCTGAAGGTGTAGGCGTCGAAGAAAGAGCCGTCAAACGGGAGCCGGCAATCATTCGCCGCGAGCGCGCCGTTGACGGTCTGCCCCAAGCTGATGGGAGTTTGCGGACAGGGCGTCGGCGCGACCGACAGGGTGACGCTGTAATTGCCGGTAACGCCGGCCGCGAATGACGTGGCGATGATGTTGTAAGTGCCCGTGGCGGGCAGGGCGGCAAAGCCCGTGCTCTGCGGGATGCGCGCGTTGGTCCCCCCGCCGCCGTTGTTATCCTCGGCTAAAACTTCGCCGTCGGGCGCGACGAGAGCGAGGTAAGTGTCGAAGTTGCCGGACATACTGATCGCGACCTGCTGGCCGGCGGTGGCGCTGAACGTGTAGAGGTCGTAGTGAGAGCCGTCTGGAAGCACGCAGTCGGAAGCGGTGAGCGCGCCGTTATTCTGGCCGGGCTGGATAGGCACGGGTGTCGCGATAGTGCAACCTCCGCCCCCGCCGGAAGTAAGAGTGACGGAATAGCTGCCGGTCGTATTCGGATCAAAAGAGTTGGCGATGATCGAGTATGTCCCGCCCGCCGGGAGCGTCACCGAAATGCGGGAGTTGGTCCCCCCGCCGCCGTCGTCATCCTCCGCGATGAATTCGTCCGCCGCGTCGAGCAGAACGAGGTACGTGTCAAAGCTCGAAGAAGACATCGAGATCGTCACCTGCTGCCCGGCGGACGCCGCAAAAGTGTAAACGTCAAAGTATGAGTTGTCGGGCAGCCGGCAGTCCGAGGTGCTGAGTGCGCCGTTGATAGTCTGCCCGAAGTTGATCGGCCCCACAGGGTTACACCCGAGGGCGAGCGGGCGAATCGTGTCAGATTTGGCAGACTGTCTGGCCTTGCCCTCACCCTTCGAGCCGAAGGGCCGCGGCGGAATTTGTTTGCCCTGCTGTGGCCGTCGGCGCGACTTCGTTTCCTTTTCCTGTGGGGCGGCGGCGGTGCCGGTGCTTCTCCATCCGCTGGCGAAGACGAGCGAGCCGATCGCCGCGAAGAGCACCAGCCTGATGGCGAGGCGCACGGCGACGGCCTGCTTGACCTGAAGATAGCTATTCGTCATTTGTGTGTAATTCCTTTGGTGAGTATGTCGGCGACACATGGCGCGGAGGCGGGAGAGCGCCCCGGCGCGTCAGCAAAAATGAAGTATCAACAGTGACGCCGCCCGCGCACCGGGCGGCCCTTTTGGATCAGTGAGAATTTAAGCAGACCGGGCCGCGACCGTCAACGACCCGGCACAGCGCGGAAGGGCGAAACTTCAGAAC
>JBOGOY010000088.1:0-9367 GCA_050748185.1 Pyrinomonadaceae bacterium | reverse complement strand
GCGCGGCCCAGCGCGAGATTGCGGCGGCTCAGCGCGAGGCGACGCAGGAAGCAGCACGCGCGCAGCAGGATGTCGCGCGCGACATCGAACGGGCACAGCGCGACGCGCATCGCGCCCGCCGCGACATCGAGCGCGAGCACGGTCGCATCGCGCGCGAGGCCGCACAGGCGCAACGCGAGGCCGAGCGCGCGGCCCACGAAATCGAGCGGGCGATGTCCGCCATCGGGCGCGACCGGAAGCGCGAAGAGCATTACGGCGACAAGCGCATGGTCGATCACCAGACTAAAACCTTCGCGGCGGGCAACTCGCCCCGCGTCCGGCTCGAAACTTTCGACGGCTCCGTGACTGTCCTCGCGTGGGACAAGCCGGAAGTGTTGATGAACGCTACCAAGCGCGCGGGCGACGAAGAATCGCTTAGGGCCATCAACCTGCGCGCCGAGCAGCAGGGCGCCGAAGTAGTAATTAAGGCCGAGCGCGACCAGTCGAAACAGTTGGGCGACTGGAACCACGACGCCGTGGTGTCGCTGGAGGTTTACGTGCCGCGCGGCGCGACCGTCAGCGTCAAGTCCGGCGACGGGCGTTTACGGCTTGAGGGAGTCAACGGAAATGTCGATATGGAAACCGGCGACGGCTCGATTGACGTGGCGCAGACGCGCGGGCGCTTGCGCGTGCAATCCGGCGACGGGCGCGTCGTCGTCGCCGGCCACGAGGGCGCGGCCGACGTGCAGACCGGCGACGGGCGCATCACGCTCGCGGGCCGCTTCGCGGAACTGAACGCCCGCACCGGCGACGGCACGATCACGCTCGAAATGGCCTCCGACACCGACGCGACCATCGAGACGCACTCCGAGCACGTCACGAGCGACGGCCTCGCGGTGTCCGAGACGGGGGCGGCCGACACGGGACAGCGCGTCCGGCGCTGGCGCGTCGGCGGAGGCAGCGGCAAACTCTTCCGCCTGCAAACCGGCGACGGCCACATCTTCCTGCGGAGAAGGTGAAGAAAGGATGAAGGCGGAAGGATGAAGGATGAAGTAAAACGCCTGACCTTCGCTTCATCCTTCATCCTTTCTTAGGGGACGTGTCGTCACATTTGTATCCATTATTTCCAATTAAATGGATAAAAATTAATCAGCGTGGAATTAGGTTCGGGCGAAACATTATTTCGTAATCCAGCGTCTTACAGGACATCTAACAGTTGTCCGCGCGGGCAACACCCCGACACGACGCGCCGACAACTACCACAAGATTTTCAAGTTCAATTAAGGAATCGAGCAAGGCGGGTTAATAGGGAGCGCGGTGTGTGCTTACACATCGCAAGCGTTGTCGAGCGCTGAATTTTAACCTTCATCATTCATTGTCAGCCCGACGAAGCCTGCAAGGTTCCATCATGAAACAACGTTCTTATACTTCGCTCACCAGCTTGCTGAAAAACTTGCTTTCCACCATTGTCGTCACACTCGCCCTGATGTGCGTCGCTATCGCATCATCCAGAACGCACACGCCTGCCGCCTCTGCCGGCAAGGAAGTTAAGGAACAGGACGCAGCCGCGCGGATTGTCCCGACCCCGACCCCGACGCCCACCCCGGCGACGGGCGAAGCTTTGGCTGCCTCGTCCGCCGCGGCGTCGAATGGCGTCGCCACCACCACTAAAAGTGTGCCGGCTCAGGCCAACGCGCTGGCCGACAATCCCGGTCCCGCCGCCCCGGCAACCGCGGCGATCAAGACTTCCAGCGGCGCGATCGCCATCCCGCCCGAAAAAGCGCGGCCCATCCGCCTGCCGCGCGTGGACAAGGCGCCGTCGATTGACGGCAAACTCGATGAAGAGGTGTGGAAGCAGGCCGCTGTCTTTAAAGATTTCTATCAGATCGATCCGGGCGACAACACACCGCCGTCGCACCAGACCGAGATGTACTTGGCGATGGACGCGAAGTTTCTGTATTTCGCCGTCCGCGCCCACGACGACCCTAAGAGCGTGCGCGCCCGTGTCGCCAAGCGCGATCAGATTTTTGACGACGACCACGTCGGCTTCTTCCTCGACACCTACAACGATCGGCGCAAGGGTTACGCGATTTGGTTCAACCCGCTCGGCATTCAGGCCGACGGCATCAAGACGGACGGGCAGGGCGAAGACTACAGCATTGACCTCGTGATGGAGTCGAAGGGCACGTTGACCGACGATGGCTTCGTCGTCGAGGCGGCGATCCCGTTCAAGTCTTTGCGCTACGAGGCGGGGAAAGATAAGGTCTGGGGCGTCCACTTCCTCCGCCGCATCAAGCGCCTCAACAATGAACTTAACTCGTGGCTGCCTTTCTCGCGCGACATCAACGGCACGTTCAATCAGGCCGGCCAGCTGACGGGGCTCGAAGGGATCGCGACCGAGCGCAACCTCGAAATCATCCCGAGCTTCACGCTTTCGGAAGAAGGCGAGCGCGTCCGCTCACTCGCAGACATCGCTCCGGCGCTCGACGCCGGGCGCATCGTCAACCGTCCGATCGAGAGCGATTTCGGCGTCACCGTCAAGTACGGCATCACGCCGACCGTAACGCTCGATTTCGCCTACAACCCAGACTTCAATCAGGTCGAGTCGGACGCGCCGGTCGTCCTCGCCAACCAGCGCTTCCCTATTTTCTTCGCCGAGAAGCGCCCTTTCTTCCTCGAAGGCAAAGACATTTTCAACACCCTGAACACCGTCGTCCACACGCGCGCCATCGTCGATCCAGACTACGCCGCGAAGCTGACCGGCAAGATGGGTCGCAACTCGTTCGGCCTCATTCTCGCGTCGGACAACGCGCCCGGCAATTACCGCGAGGATGAGCGCACGGCAGGGCTGAATAATCCTGACACAGACGCGCGCCGGGACTTCCTGCGCTACCTCGACAAGAACGCTTTCATCGGCGTCCTGCGCCTGAAGCGCGACGTGGGCAAGGAATCGAACATCGGGCTGTTCGGCACGACTTACAACTTCGTCGAGCGCAACAACCACGTCCTCGGCTTTGATGGCCGCTTCAAGCTCGACAAGCAGTCGGTGGCGAGCTTTGAAGTCATCGGCACGCGCTCGCACATTTTCGATCAGACCAATAACGGCTTCGGCTATTCGGTGCGCTACGCGGTGGACAAGCGACACTACGGCTTCAACTACGATGGGCGCGGGCGCACCCAAAATTACCGCACCGACGTGGGCTTCGTGCAGCGGACCAACACCAACCGTCACGGCTTCTTCGCCTACTACAGTTCCGAGCCTCAGCCGAAAAGGAAGCTCATCAATTACTTCGTCGGCCATAACGTCCGCACGCACTTTAACTGGCAGGGCCAGCAGCACGGGTGGGGCAGCGAGACGGAATTCAACCTTCAGTTCGCGCACCAAACTTATGCCGGCGGCGGCTACAGCCGCGATTACGAGCGCGTGTTCGAGCGAGAGTTCGGCGGCCCCGGCACGTTCTTCGGCCGCGACGACGAGCGCTCGACGCGCATCAACACCGCTTACGGTTGGGTCGAGTCAACGTTGACGAAGAAGGTTTCGGTGTACGGTTTCTTTGGCAATCGCCGCGGCGGGTTCGATTTCGATTTTGGCGGCGGCCGTCGTTACCCGCGCGTCAGCCCGGAGGCTCTGCGCGTGACGGCTGAACGCGACCGTTTACGCGCTGCCGGCCGCTTAACCGAACAGGGGATACTATCGGAGGTGCCGGATGCTCGCCTTGATCCTGGCGCGGCCGACTCGCTCGACATCAACTTCCGCGTCAACTACAAGCCGACGAATCCGATCAATCTGTCGCTCGACTACACGCGCGCGAAACTGACGCGGCGCGATACGGGGCTGACGGCGTTTGACGACCACATTTTCAGCTTGCGCGGCACCTACCAGTTCACGCGCTTTACGTTTGCGCGGATGCGCGTGGACTATGACACGCTGGCGTCCAGCGTGCGCGGCCAGTACCTCCTCGGCTGGACCCCCAACCCCGGCACGGCCTTTTACGTCGGCTATAACGACACGGCGAATTACAACGGCTTCAACCGTTTCAACGAGCAGCTTGCGCCGGGCTTCCAACTCAACAACCGCGTCTTTTTCATCAAGGCGTCCTACCTGTTCAGGAAGAGTTTCTGACGAACGGCGCTGAACCGCATACGTGGCGGTAGTGGATCAAAGCAGGGAGAGTTTTGTGTCACGTCCACCCGCTCGCTACCGTTCGCGGTTCTCAATATCAGTTAGCCCTCACATCTCTCGTGACTGCTATCGCACAGCCCGCGCCTTCGGTCAGCCCGTCTGCCGCTCCGCGTCCCGCGAGCGGTGGCGCTCCGAACGGTAACGTGACACTGGTTCCCACCAGCGCGCTCGATGCGCCGGCCGCGGGTGTCTCTGGTGTGGCGGCGAAGAGTGATCCGCCGGCCGCCGGGTGAAACTGACGGGCCGGCGCGGGCCGAACACTTACGGCGTGGTGTTCGCCTCGGACAACGGACCCGGCAACTTCACCGAGCACGAGCGCACCCTCGCGTTCAACTCCGAGGCGAGGCGGCAGTTCAACATCGCGAACGGTTTGCCGTTTGGCCCGCCGGGCAACGCCCGCTTCCTCTTCCTTTACAGCGGCATCCGCCCCAGCAAGAAGCACAACATCAACGGGCGCTTTGTCTATTGCGACGGCCACTTCGATCTGGATTTCGGTGGCGGCCGGCGCTACCCGCGCGTCAGCCCCGCCGCGCTCTTGGACCCGAACGCGCCGCTCGATCCCGGCCCCGGCGGGCTGCTCGAATTTCGCGGCTCGTACATCTTTCTGCCGACCGATTCGCTTTCGACTTCGCTCGACTACACGAAGCAGCGCCTGCGCCGTCACGCTACCGACCGCGTCGCCTTCGACGTGAACCTCTTCTCTTGGCGCACCACCTACCAATTCTCGCGTTTCCTCTTCGCGCGGGCGCGCATCGATTACGAGTCGGTACCACGGCGCGCGCGGCCAGTTCCTCTTGGATTGGACCCCGAACCCCGGCACCGCCGTTTACGTCGGCTACAACGACGATGCCACCGTCGATAGTTTCATCCGCCTCAACAACCAACAGACCGGCCTCTCCCGCCCCGGCTTCACACGCGCCGAGCGCACCTTCTTCATCAAGTTGTCTTATCTCTTCAGGAAGAGCTTCGGTGGATGACGGGTCACTCGTCACTGTTCCGCGGAAAGGTTTATACTCACTCCGTCATGGCAACGATAGAGACGACGCAAAGTGTGCCTCTCACCGTTTGGGAAGACGGCAGCATCCGCCTTGCAGGCTCTCGCGTCACGCTCGACTCGATCGTGCATCAGTTCAGTCTCGGCGCGACGGCGGAACAGATCGCGGACAGCTTCCCGCCGCTCGCGCTGGCAGACATCTACGCGGTCATTGCCTACTACCTCACTCACCAATCCGAAGTCGAGGAGTATCTGCTTCCCTTTGTAGAGGCGTAGGGACACGCCTTCTGTTTCTTATCAGAGAAAATAGCGGGGCTGGGGCTGATTCAACTAGCCCCAGCCCCGCCGAATTTTTCGGCAACGCAAATCTCCGTGGGTTACCGCTACCCGCGTTGTCGCCGTCGAACGGGCGCGTGCTAAACTTCCTTCACTTCCCTACGTATTGTCATACTCCGAAGCAGATGAACTGGAAACAATCATTAGAAATTAATCATTTCAGTGTGCGGCGTGTGGTCGGCCCGGCCCGCTTGTGCCTGCTCTTACTCGGCCTTGCGTTGATCGGCGGAGCCTGCAAGAGCGACTACCCGGCCTCGGCCAATCAGGGACGCGGTGCGGGCGGCGAAGAGAAGGGCGCGCCGCGGCAGGTGAAGACGGCGCGCGTCGCCGAAATGGCGATGGGCAACTCGATCAACGTGACGGGGACGCTGGCCGCGCAGGATCAGGCCACCGTCAGCCTGAAGACGCCGGGGCGTTTGCGTTCGATTTCGGTCGATCTCGGCAGCGCGGTGCGGCGCGGGCAGATGATCGCGCAAGTCGAGCCGCAGGATTACCAACTGCGTGTGCAGCAGGCCGAGGCCGCGCTGGCGCAGGCCCGCGCGCGTTTGGGCCTTTCGCCCGACGGTGCGGACGACAAGGTTGATCCCGAGCAGACCGGAGCCGTCAGGCAAGCTCGCGCCGTGATGGACGAGGCGCGCCAGAATCGAGAGCGCACCGTGACACTCGTCGAGCAGGGCGTCGTGCCTCGCGCCGAGTTCGATCAAGTTGACGCCGCCTACAAGGTCGCGATCAGCCGCTATCAGGACGCGGTTGAAGAGATTCGTAACCGGCAGGCGCTGCTCGCGCAGCGACGCTCGGAACTGGCGCTGGCACAACAACAGTTGATCGGGACCAAGGTCGTCGCGCCCTTTGACGGCGTGGTGCAGGAGAAGAGCGCGAGCATCGGCGAGTATCTGAACGTGGGCGCGCCGGTCGCGGTCATCGTGCGGGTCAACCCGCTGCGTTTTCGCGCCGAAGTGCCGGAGCGCGACGCCGGGATGGTGCGCGCCGGCCTACCTATTCGCGTCACGGTTGACGGGCTGAACCGATCTTACGCGGGCCGCATCACCCGCCTCAGCCCGACCATCAGTGAGCAGAACCGCATCCTGATCGTCGAGGCCGAAGTGGCGAACGACGGCGCGCTGCGGCCCGGCGGCTTCGCCCGCGGCGAGATCGTGACGAACGATGTCGGCATGGCCTTGACCGTCCCGACCGCCGCGATCGTCAACTTCGCCGGCATCGAGAAAGTGCTCGTCGTGCAGAACGGCAAGGCGCAGGAGAAGTCCGTCACCACCGGCCGCCGCGCCGCCGACTGGACCGAGGTGCTGGCCGGCGTCAATTCCGGCGACGCGGTCGTCGTCAACCCCGGCAACCTGCAAACGGGGCAGGCGGTGGAGGTCATTGAATAAATTTTTGATTTTTAATTTTTGATTTGCGATTGGAGGAGCTGTCCGATGAACGAGGTTGAGCTCAAGCTTCGCACCAAGCGTTTTTCTTTGCGAGTCATAAAGCTCGTTGGCGCTCTGCCCAGAAATGTTGAAGGACGGGCAATCGGAAATCAACTTGTGAGATCGGGTACGTCTGTCGGTGCAAACTATCGGGCCGCCTGTCGCGGCCGTTCGAAAGCCGAGTTTATCTCACGTTTGGGCGTGGTAGAAGAAGAGGCGGACGAAAGCGCTTTTTGGATGGAAATGATCATTGACAGCGGCTTAATGGAGCAAAAGCTGGTTGAGCCTCTACTCAAAGAAGCAAACGAACTGGTCGCCATCATAACGGCTTCGCGAATAACAGCCTCTAAGAATAAGATTTAGTGGAGAGCTTAAACAGTGGTAAAGAGCGCTGTGAATTCAAATCGCAAATTAAAATTCTAAAATCGAAAATGTAGAGTCGTGCAAAAGCTCGCAGAAATCTGTATCCGCCGGCCGGTCTTCGCGGCGATGATCATTCTGTCGCTGGTGGTCGTCGGCGCGTCGAGCTATTTCAGCCTCGGCGTGGATCGTTTCCCGTCGGTTGATCTGCCGACGGTGAGCGTGCGGACCAATCTGCCGGGCGCGGCCCCCGAAGAAGTCGAGGCTGAAATCTCGCAGCGGATCGAAGAGGTCGTCAACACGGTCGAGGGCGTGGACCAACTGCGCTCGGTTTCGGGACCGGGCACGTCTTTCGTCATTGCTACCTTCAAGCTCGACCGCGACATCGAATCGGCCGCGCAGGACGTGCGCGACCGCGTCAGCACCGTCGTCCGCACGCTGCCCGAAGACGCCACCCCGCCCGTCGTCTCGAAATTCGACAATGACAGCACGCCGGTCATCACCGTCGCCCTCTCGGCCGATCGCTCTCTGCGCGAACTGACCGAACTGGCCGACAAGATCGTGCGGGTCCAACTGGAGCGCGCGGGCGGCGTCGGCGGCGTCCAAGTCGTCGGCGGGTTGGAGCGCGCGATCAATGTCTGGCTCGACGCCGAGCGGTTGGCCGCCTACCGGCTGCCGGTGACTGAGGTGCGACAGGCGCTCGTCAGACAAAACGCGGACGTCCCCGGCGGCAACGTCGAGACGGGCCGCCGCGAGTTGACGCTCCGCACGCTGGGGCGCATCAACGAGCCACGCGACTTTAACGAGTTGGTCGTCGCCAACGTGGACGGCGCAGCCGTCAAAATCAGGGACATCGGGCGCGTCGAGGACGGGACCAAAGAGCAGCGCTCGCTGGCCCGCCTGAACGGTACGCCGACCGTGACCATCGAGGTCCGCCGCCAGTCGGGGGCGAATACGATGGAGGTCATCGGCAACGTCAAACGCGAGTTGCAAAGGGTCGGGCCGCAACTCCCCGATGACGTGAAGCTCGAAGTGATCCGCGACCAGTCGCGCTACATCGAGGCGGCGCTTCACGAAATTCAACTGCACCTTGTTTTGGGCAGCATCCTCGCCTGCCTCGTCGTGCTGCTCTTCATGCGCTCTTGGCGCTCGACACTGATTGCCGGCATCGCCATCCCGACATCGGTCATCGCCACCTTCGGGATGATGCGCGCGCTCGACTTCACCTTAAACAGCGTGACGATGCTGGCGCTCGTCCTGATGGTCGGTATCGTGATCGACGATGCGATCGTGGTGCTGGAAAACATCTTTCGCTTCGTCGAAGAGAAGAAGCTGTCGCCGATGGAGGCGGCGCGCGAGGCGACCAGAGACATCGGCCTCGCGGTGCTGGCGACCACCTTCTCGCTCGTCGTCATCTTCGTCCCCGTCTCGTTCATGTCTTCAATCTCTGGGCGCTTTCTCTACCAGTTCGGCATCACGGCGGCGGTCGCGATCCTCGTCTCGCTGCTCGTCTCGTTCACGCTGACGCCGATGATGAGCGCGCGGCTGTTGCGCGCCGAAGACGCGGAGAAGGGTGGCGGGGGAGGCCACGGCGACGTGGGCGGCAGTGCGTCTTCGCGCAAAGGTTTTTACGGGCTGATTGACCAAACCTACGCGCGGATGCTCGCCTTCTCGATGCGCCACCGGCTGGTGGTGTCGGCGCTGGCCGTGGCCGTTGTCACTTCGAGCGTGCCGCTCTACCGGCAGGTGCGACAGGAGTACATCCCGACCGACGTGGACGAGGCCGAATTTGACGTGGGCGTGACGGCCCCCGAGGGGACCAGTCTCGCGACGATGGATGAAGGCATCCGCGCCGTCGAGCAGGAACTGTTGACGACGCCGGGCGTGCGTCTGGTGCTCGCGAGCGCGGGCGGCGGCTTCCTCGGCGGCGTCAATCAAGGCTCGGCCTACGTCCGCATCGCGCCGCACGAAGAGCGCACCTTCAACCTGTCGAAACTGTGGGGCGCGATCCGGCGCGGCCGCCCGCTCGAAGCCTTCCGCGGCAACTACACGCAGCGCGATGTGATGCAGGAGGTCCGCCGCCGCCTA
>JBOGOY010000087.1:0-9389 GCA_050748185.1 Pyrinomonadaceae bacterium | reverse complement strand
TGATAATACCATTCGCCCTTCGACGTTAAAAACAGTTCGGGCCTCAAAGGTTAAAACTCCTCCGGACAATAGACTCAACCTATTCAAATAGTAACCCTCATTTTCTGCCTCCGTATTGCTCGTCGCTGACCTTCTCCATCCATTCGACGTTCTTACCGTCAAGCGCCTCCTGAATGGCGATGTGCGTCATGGCCGTGGTCGGCGTCGCTCCATGCCAGTGCCTCTCGTTCGGCGGGCACCAGACCACGTCGCCCGGCCGAATCTCCACTTTAGGGCCGCCCTCGCTCTGCACCCACCCGCACCCCGAAGTGACGATCAGGGTCTGCCCGAGCGGGTGTGTGTGCCACGCCGTCCGGGCGCCGGGCTCGAACGTGACACTCGCGCCACGCACGCGCCAGTTCGGGCACCTCGAAGAGTGGGTCAATGCACACATTGCCGTTGAAATATTCGTCCGGCCCTTTGCCGGAAGGCAGCGAGCCATTTCTTTTGACCTCCATTTTCTGGTGGTGTCTCACAATTTATGCTGAGGTCGGTGAAAGCCTCGATTTATAAGTTTCAAATTGCGAGCGCACAACCGCTTCATCGCATGGTTGTCGAGTGTTACTCAGCATCTCCCTGTTCGCTTGCGCCGCACAACTCTCCCTTTGACTGAAATTGGAGAGCGGCAAACCGTGGCGATGAAATTGTTACGGCATGAGGTCCAGCGCGCTTTGCCGCTCTCCAAATCGACAGGCGCGCTGTTCCGCACATCCGGTTGAGGCTTTGATTGCCTGATAGAGTCAATATTCATCCCAGATTCAGGGCGAGTTTGCCAAGATAATGCTCGTCGAGCGCACGGTGCGCCTCTGCGGCCTGTTCGAGTGGAAAGGCGCGAGCGACGTGGACCTCGAACGGGCCGGCCTCGATCAGGCGGTTGAGCTTGGCAATCGCCTCTTGATCGGGCATGACGTCGTAGGTGTTAAGGCGCACGCCGGTCGGGGCCTTCGGCTCGGGCATCACGCCGTTGGGATGGGCGACCCGGCCTCCGTCGCGAACTGTTTTCAGCGCCCGCTCAGCCGCCTCACCGCCGGCAGTGACGAGGGCGGCGTCGAGACCGTCGGGGGCAAACTCGCGCGCGGCAGCCGCCACGTCACCCGTGTGCCCTTCCACGACCATATCGGCGCCCAGCCTCCGGGCCAGCGCCGCGCCGTCATCGCCCGAAGCCACCGCCAACACGCGCGCACCCATCCGCTTAGCAATTTGCAAGGCCAGATGTCCGATGCCACCGCTGGCGCCGAAGATCATCAGCGTCTCGCCCTGCTTCAGACCCAACACCTCGTCCAAGCCGCGAAGGGCGGTCAACGCATCGCTCGGCATGACGCCCGCCTGCTCCGTCGTCAGCTTGTCGGGAACGTGCGAGACGTTGTCGGCTTTCACCGCGGCGTACTCGGCATAGAACCCGCCCTTGGGGTTAGTGAGGGCAGCGGCGTACACGCGGTCGCCTTCGCTGAAGCGGCTAACCTGCTCACCGACGGCGGCGACCGTACCCGCTCCATCGGAGCCGAGCACGTAGGGAAACTTCGGCTCGATCCCGAACATCTCGGCGAAGCCCCCCTCGCGCTCGAAAACATCCCACACCGCCACGCCGGCCGTCTCGACCCGAATCAGAACCTCGTCCGGCCCGACCTCGGGCACGGGAAGCGTTTGCAGCGTCATCGTTTCAAGGCCGCCGTAGCGGTCGATGGCGGCGGCCCGCATGGTGTTCTGTGTTGTCTGTGTCATAGCTTACTCCTTGAGAAATTTCTGTCTTACTGCTTGGCAGATTCGCTCGAGTCCTGCGCTTGGACGCGATGCACGATCTTCCACTCCCCGTCGATCTTTCGCAGTTCGTCGCGGTAAGTGCCGGTGGCAAACACTATCGGCTTAGCGGTGTAATCAGCTATCGCCCCTTGGCCCAGAAAAGAGTGGCCGGGGCTATTTGCGGCGGTGCTGCGATGAAGTGTGAAACCTCGTTCAGATAGTCGGCATACCACGCCCCGCTCAGGAAGTCCTGCATGGCAGCCTGATCCGTATAGAGCTGGAACACGCAGATGACATCGGGGTCGTTGTCGTCGTAACAGAAAAAATAGGCCTCGTGGGCGGGGTTTGCCTCGATGCGTGGTTTGACGTGCTGCTCCCAGACGCGCTGAACGTCGTTCCGTCTCCCGGGCTGAGCCTGATGCTTGATGAACAGTGCGGTCTTATTCATGGTGTCTTCCTAAAATACTTCCTTGATTGAAAAGTTAGGCGGATGCGGCCTCTGCTTCGCTGATGGGTTGCACCTGCGCCTCGGCCCGCCCGGCCTCGACCGTGGTCAGCACCCGCGTTTTGAAGCGCTGCCCGGCACGGGTCACTTCACGCCCCAGCGAGCGGAGTTGTTCGGCAATCTTCGGATCGCGCGCCTGACCTTCGTCGTCGAAGACGCGCCACGCCTCCGCGATGGGGATCACGAGCGGCACCGACCAGCCTCGCAGGGCGCGCACGATGAATTCCATCGTGTTGACCGCCTGCAACCCTTGCGTGCCTCCCGCCGTGCTGATCAGCCCCACCACTTTGTCGGTCAAATACGAGGGCTGGCGGTCGCCCAACAGTTCGAGCCAGTCGAGTGCGTTCTTGAAAGAGCCGCTGATCGTGCCGTGGTAGAGCGGGCTACTCCAGAGCAACCCGTCGGCCTCATAGACCGCTTCGCACAACCGCCGCACGGAGTCCGGCGCATCAGCGTCCGGCGCGTACATCGGCAACTCCAACTCGCGGAGGTCGAACAACTCCGTCACGGCTCCGCCTTCCGCCGCGCCTGCGAGCGCGATCCTGAGCGCGGCCAAACTGCTCGACGACGCGGCCAACGATCCACCTAAGCCGATCACCTTGATTTCTTCAGTCATACTTGCCTCTTTACCTCAACTCATCTTCTATTCGTTCCCGTCAAAGCGGTCGCCGCGCCCAGCCCGATGTAGACGCCGCCGGCGAAATAGCGTTGCGCGCGCAGGAACTTGAGATTCCCGCGCAGCACATTGCCGATGCTCCCAGCTAACAGCGAGTACAGCGAGCCGCTCGTGAATCCCAACGCGACGACAATCGCGCCGAAGAGCAAAATCTGCGTCACCGCCGCGCCCCGCTCCGCGTCAATGAACTGCGGCAGGAACGCGAAAAAGAAAAGCGCGCTCTTCGGATTCAGGACGTTCACTAACACGGCTTGCGAAAATGTGCGGCGCAAACTCTTCGCTTCGATGGCCTCCGACGCTGCGGCTTTTTCCCTCGTGAGCAAAGTCTTGATGCCGAGGTAAATGAGATAAGCCGCCCCCGCGTATTTCACGAGGTTAAAGGCCAGTGCCGACGACACCAGCAAGGCGGAGATGCCGAGCGCGGCGGCTGCGACGTGAATCAGCGTCCCCACCTCGACGCCAAGACTTGAAACGATCCCTGCGGTGCGCCCCTGCTGCACGCTGCGAGCGATGATGTAGAGCGTGTTCGGCCCCGGCGTGAAGACGAGGATCGCCGCCGCCGTCGCGAATAACATCAAGGTTGACCAGTCCGGCATAAAACACACATCAGACTCCCCATCGCGGAGCCTAGCTCACGCTATCTGTTTGAGCAGACGCGCGCCGTCTGCCAAACAAGAGCCAGTCAAGCGAGAGCGCACCGGGGCCGGTGACGATCAGGAGTAAGGCGACCGCCAAGTACCCGGCCGCCGACTCGTAAGACGACCGGCCCGGCGCGCCCACGAACGGATCGCCTGCGGGCAGATGCGCCATCCCGATAGCGAACAGCATCACGAAGGCGATGCCGAGCGCGGCGACCGGCGTCAGAAGGCCCAAGATCAGTGCCAGCCCGCCGAAGAACTCCGCGACGGCTGCCAGCGCCTGAAGAAAGCCCGGCGGCGCGTTCTCACCCGCGAACGCATTCATCCACGTGAAGGGCGCTCCTATTTTCCCAGAGCCGTGCAACATCATCCCCAAGCCGAAGACGAGTCGCACGATTAACAACCCGACCGCTCCGCGACCCCACACGAAATTGCCGAACAGAAAATTCATCATCGAAAAACTCCTTTCGCTGGCTGTTTGACCTCTCCACTTGATCAGACAATCATTGACTGGTCAATCATTTCGCTCGAAAAAACTGGAGCTGTGCTCCGGCTTACTGTCATGGTTCGACCTGTTTACTTGTGCGCCTGCCGCACTTTGGCGAGCAGCGTAACGAGTTGCGCTTGCTCCTGTCTGGTCAGCGCGGCGAACGCCGCCCGGTTGCCTTCCTCCACCGGCTCGTCCAGCCGCGCGAGCAGCGTGAGTCCCTGCTTCGTGATCCGGCAATGTACGCAACGGCGATCCTCCGTGCAGCGCTCGCGCTCAACCAGCCCCTTGGCTTCGAGGCGGTCGATCATCCGCGTGATGCCGGGCGCGCGCTCGATCATCCGTTCGGCGACGGTCAGCGTCAGCAGCCCTTCGGGGCCTGCGCCCCGCAAGATGCGAAGCACGTTGTACTGCTGTCCGGTGATGCCGTGCGGCTCGATGATCGCAGTCAGCACTGTCCGCACCCGGTCGGCGGTGCTGAACAAAGTGACAAACGCCTCTTGGGCCACCGGCACAGCCGGTTGCTTGCGCCCCGCCTTGGGATACCGTGAGTTGCGCGCCATGCGGGATTACCATACAAATCAATAGTTGACGTGTCAAGTGAATGTCGCGCGCGGGCGTCAACCGGGTTTCGACATTCATGAATGATGTCATGTTGGAAATGTAGTTTCCTATTCCTTAATCTCAGAGCCACTTAAGCTGGGGTTAGTCAGCCTAGACCTCGAATATCGTTCGTCAGCTTCGACCTCAACCCGCTGGTTGCCTGACGCGCTCGATCAGCACCGAGTCGCCGAACTCGTGCGTCCAACTCCGCGCTCGTGCGTCGCAGCGTCGCGTCGTCGAGGAAGGCGCGCAGCAACTCGTAGTGGCTGGTGCCCGGCTCGTGCGTGCCCGAAAGGAGCGCGTCCACGACGCGCAGGCGGCTGTTGGGGCTGATGATGTGCCCAGTGGCGAGTCCCTCGCCGGCGCGCACGTGGCCGTCTCCGGTCGCGGCGTGTTCGAGAGCGCGCACGACGCTCGTGCCGACGGCGATGACGCGCCCGCCACGCGCGTGCGCGCGGCTGACCGCGCAGGCGGTCGCCACCGGGATGCGGTAAGGCTCGTCGAAAGGCAGGAGGCGGTCTAGTGCTTCGTCGCCGGTGGACGAGATGCCGGCGGCCTGCGTGACGGTCGCGAACTCCGCGCCGCGCTCGCGCATCGCGGCGAGGGCGTGCCAGTCGAGCGCGAAGCCGGCGGATGGCGGCTCGAACGCGACGGGTGGGCCGGCGATGCGTGTCCACACGTCCCAGAGCGCGAGCGGTGCTGGGACGTGCGCGTACTGGATGGGCCGTCCGTGGCGCGCGAGGCCGGCCCAAATCTCATCCGGCGTGTGGTTGAAGAGCAGCGACACGAGACGCGGGTGATGGAGTAACCTCTCGACAGTCGCGCGGAGCGGCCCGAGGAGCAACCGGTCTCCGGCGGCGAGCGGCGGGGGCACGGGGGGCGATCTTCCGTGCGCGTGTGAAAATCTCCCTCGCCGAAGACCACGGCGCTGAAGCGCCCGACATCTTCCGGCCTAAGCGAAGGGCGAGCGGCGAGCCGCACTTCGACGGGTGCGCCCGTCGCGGCATGCACTCCCTGTAGGCTCGCCGGCGGGGTCGCCGCGTCATTGGCGATCACGAGGTCTCCGCGGCGAAGCCGTTGGACGAAGGCGGCGCGTGGCGGATACGCCTCCTGTGCGTGTCAACGACGAGGAGTCTGGCATCCGGCGGGCGCTGGACAGCCATGTGGGCGGCGATCATTGAATTGTTCCTTCGACGGAAACAATCATTAACGGCGCCACACCCGATGCGCCGCGTCTCGGCAGGGCGCGGGCGATGGCGTCGGCGAGTTCGCGGGCCGAAGTCTCCGGGCGCTTGAGCGTTGTCGGGTCCGCGTCGGGTATGGCCGCGGCGTGCATCGGCGTGTCCATGTCGCCGGGGTTGAGCGACAGAAAGCGCACGCCGTCCGCCGCGTGCTCCTCGCCCCAGATGCGGCTCAGTTGATGCAGCGCGACTTTACTCGCGCCATATGCTCCCCAGCCCGGATAGGGGTTGATTGCGGCGTCGCTGGTGATGTTCAGGACGACCGCGCCGCACCCCTCGCACGCCGAACCGGCCAAAGCTCCCATCAGTGCCTTCGTCAGCCGGAAAGGCTCCTTGACGTTGGTACTGAACGCGCGCTCCAAGTCCTCACATTCGGTGTCGGACAGCATCTGGAGCGGCACTGGGCCTTAAGTCCGAGGCGTTATTGATGAGCACGTCGAGGCCGCCGAGTTCGCCGACGATTTGTACGGCGATGTGGTAGATGTCGTCTTTGGAAGAGACGTCGTTTGGTGAACCAGTCCGAAAACCGCTCCGTGCGGGTCCGCGGTGTTCCGTCCCCCGCCTAGCTGCCACTCTGATGGATGGCGACGCTATCGCGGGTCACGAGGCCAGAGAGCCAGTTGCAGAAGCGGCGCATGGTCGTCGTCGTGTGACGGTCACGCAGTCGCTCCTTTTCTCGCTCCACGGCGTCCCGCAGGAGCGCCATGTAGGTGTAATACTCTTCGTCGGTGATGGCGTTGAAGAGACTTTCGTCGAGTTGAAGCGGGAAGCGTTTGCCGTCGCAGATGGCGAAAATAATAGCTCCAACGGGGACGGCTTGGCGTTGCTCGGCGACGGCAAATTCTAGCAGTCGCGGCTGACCGGTGGCGTAAATGACTTGCACGATCTTCTTTCTCCAATCAGTCGGGTTGTCCGGAGCGCACTCGGGACTAATGGAAATCCTGTCATCTCAACGCATCCTTCTCCATCGAATCGGCCTTCAACATTGACTGCCGAAAGGAGAAATCGCTGAACTGGCTCCAGCGCAGCCTGAGGCGGCGACTGGTCGTGTCAGTTCTGGAAAGCATGAGCGCAAACGAATCAGTCCCTCGCGCGGTAGAAGTAATACTCGGCGGCGTAAGGCACCTCTGCCACCGCGCCGATGGATACGCCGGGAGCCGTGGGAGCTAAACCGCCTTTGGTGTTCACCCGCTGGATGTAAGACACCGAGTTGAAAATGCCGGGTCCATCGGTCGAGACCGTTTGGAGCAGCAACCAAGGAATGGCGGTGGGATCCGGCGAGCAGCCTGCCAGACGCATGGCGACCACTTTACCGCCACTGTTGTTCTCCCAAGTGGGGCCGACGTAGTGAACGCCGACTTTCCTGTGATAGTTGGCGTCGGCGAATAACGTCGCCACCGGCTCTACGAACACCCAACCGGCGCCGCTCCATCTGTAGATCTGCACGCCCACCGCGTACATACGGAAGGCCAGTCTGTTTCCCGGCGGCACCGCTATCTGATCACAGAGAGGGGATGGCAAGTCCGGCGCATGGCTGTTGTTATCGTGCGCCCGTGCGACCGGTATGGAGGGAAGCGCAAGTCCAACGACGGCGAGCAGAACGACAAGCCTGATGCTGCGTTTCACTTTCATGTAGCTCATTAACTTTCTCCTTATTAATCGAAGCTGTTGTTTTCGGGTTTTGTCAGGATGAGGTGAGCGAGAGGAGTAACCAACGAAAATCCTGCCATCTCAACGCATCCTTCTCATCGAAGCGGCCTTCAACATTGACTGCCGAAAGGAGAAGTCGCTGAGCTTTCCGCAATATTACTGTCCGCCCGAAGTTTTTTTAGCGGTCGGGGAAGGCTCCATCTTGTGCACCAGACTCGCATAGTTTTTGCGGCAGGAAATAGCTTTCGGATGTTCAAGTCCGAACGATTGCTCGAAGATCGCCAGCGCCCGCCGGTACAACGCTCCGGCTTCCGTATAACGGCCTCGTGCTTTGCAGAGCACTGCCAAATTGTTGAGCGTAACGCCCACGTCCGGATGTTCCGTCGTGAGCAATTTCTCTTTGATCGCGAGAGCGCGACGATAAAGCTGCTCGGCTTCGTCAAAGCTGCCCTGTGCATATTTGAGCGCGGCCAAATTGTTCACGTTGACGGCGATCTCGTAATGTTCAGGTCCGTACTCGCGCTCAAAGATCGCCAGCGCCCGCCGGTAGAGCGGTTCCGATTCGTCATACTTGCCCTGCCCGTCCAAGATCGCCGCCAGCGCCGCGATGTCCGCCGCCACCTCCGGGTGATCCGGGCCGAGCGCCTGCTCCCGAATCTCAATTGAGCGGCGGGCCAGTGGTTCGCCGGCGACGAAGCGCCCGCGAGCATGTTCCAGTCCGCCGAGGTTGTGATAGAGCGAGGCGATTTCCGAATGCTCCGGCCCGAAGGACTGTGCCAGCAGCGGCAACGCGCGCCGGTAAAGCTGCTCGGCCTCATCGAACCTGCCTATGTACTTGTAAATCACGGCTAGGTTATTGCAAATGATGGCGACTTCCTCTTGTCCGCAGACCTGTTCCGCCAGCTCGAGCGCGCGCGAGTAAAGCGGCTCAGCTTCGACGTACCGCCCTTGCGCGAGCCGTTCATCGGCCGCGCGACACAACGAAAAAACCAGTTCGCGCTGCTCGGCCTGTGAGTTGCGCCAGCGGGTTGATAGAAGGCTCTCATTTGGTGGTGGCTCTGTTTGCATAACGATCAGGTCCGCGTCTGAAACGGACTTACTGCGATCCCGCAAGTCCGTGCCAATCCCGAAAGAATGACACTCACTTAAGCGATGTGCTTAAGTGAGTGTCATCAGAAGAGGCCCTGACCCGTTCAAGGGTCTCATCGCCGGAGATTACTGCGAGCCATCGTCCTTCGCCCGCGAGAGATGAAAACTTGGGCGACAGACTTCCCAAGCTCCTTACCGGCAAGGTTGTCCATCTCGTAGTGAATACCAGCCAAAATTCTTGAGTCGCCGGCCTCGTTATCAGCGGCGCGAATGAAATCCGCGCGCATCGGGAACAGGTAGGCCATGACCTCGAACCGGGCGGAAACGTCGCGTGGTTCGAAGGGTAACTCGGGAAATTCGGAACAGGGGTGTGTTCAGAACCGCCTGTCCGCGCAGACGGCTCTGACTCATTTGGCTAACGGTCGCAATGCGGTTTCATAAAATTCAGAAACACATGGTTGGCGACATTGCGCCCCGCCGATTGCCCGGCCGTCTGGTCGAACGTGAAGTGAATCCCGCCATAGACGCGGCTTCGCTCTTCTTCGTTCGCCATCGCCATAAAGCCCGGATAGGAGCGCGTCGCGCCGCCCGCGCCTTCCCATGTGTGTTGAAACGGAATGTCGTCGCGTCCGAAAAACAAGGCGAGAATTGTTGATTGCGAAGTGCCGATTGCCGCATGGTTTCCCGCATAGGTCGGATACGGCGGATTGCCAATCAGCGA
>JBOGOY010000086.1:4479-9412 GCA_050748185.1 Pyrinomonadaceae bacterium | reverse complement strand
TTGCAACCCGCCGGGAACAGAACGCTTCGTTTAGAAAAGCAGCTTGTTCGCGAACTCCATCTGGCGACGACGCTGCTCGTTCGTATCTCTGCCGAAATCGCCCGAGTTGTTGATGTCGCCGTTCGGGAACGAACGGTTGACCCGGTTCAACACGTTGAAAGCGGAGAACCGGAACTGGACGTTGAACGCTTCGCTGATCGCGGCCACGGGGAAGTTTTTGAACAACGACGCATCCCAGTAGAACTGCTTCTGACCGCGGAAGACGTTGCGGCCTAAGCTCCCGATCTTCGGGCCGGCCGGATCGCCCGCGAACACGGGCGTCACCGGGCACCTAAAGGCGGCCCGGTTGAGTTGCCGCCCCTGCGAGCGATCCGCGGCCGTCGGCTCCGGGTCGCCGATGATGTCCACGCGCCCGCCGTTGCAGGTCACATTATAAACAGGACCGCTTTGCAACGTGACGATGTTGTTAAGCTGGAACCCGCCGATGAAAAAATCGAGAGCGCGCGGAATGTCGGAGCCGAAGGCGCGATTGCGACCGAGCGGCAGGTCGTAGACGTTGGCGAAGGTGAAGCGGTGGCGGACATCCGTATCGGAGTTGCCGCGTTCGAGTTCCGGCCTGAGCGGATTGTCGGGGCCGCAGTCGCGCGCGCTCGCGCCGTTGGAGCAGATGCCGCCGGGCGAATCGTCGATGGCGTGCGACCAAGTGTAGGACGACAAAACCGACAAACCTCTGGAAAAGCGTTTCTCCAATTTGGCTTGCATCGCGTTGTAGCTGGAACTGCCGGTGTAGCGGGTAGCGACCACCTCGTTGATGCCGAGCACCTCGCGCGAGCCGGGGCCGCCCTGATCGCCCGCCGTGCCAATATTACTCAGCACCAGCAGGTTTCTACCTGCCGAGCCGACGTAGGCAAGTTCGGCCAGCCAGTTTGGCGCAAACTCATACTGCGCGGTCAAGTTGTACTGGTGGTACAACTCGTCTTCGCGATTCGGATCGATGAAAAGCAGGCGTCCGCCCGTCGGAGCGGCGAGACTCGTTCCCGGCGCGGCCACCGTCCCGACCGACGTAGGCACGCCCGCATCGAACAGGTTACGAAGCGACAAATTCGCAGGGCAGCCCGCCGGGTTGTTGATCGGGTTGCAGTTGAAGCTGGAAGCGCCCGTGCCCGGATTGGCCGTCAGAGGCTGCGCGCCGCTCACGTCGGTCGTGTAGAGGATGCCGTAGCCGCCGCGAATCACCAACGACTTATCCTCTTTGAATCCGCTGTAAGCGAAGCCGATGCGCGGCCCGAAGTTGTTCTTGTCCGTGTTAGCGAGATCGCGCCCGCCGGGTGCGCTTTCGCCGGCGACGTTGATCGTTCTCGCCGCGGGATCGAAATTCGTCTGCGCGTCGAAGCGTTCGGTCGGCGCGGTGAAGATGTCGTAACGCAGGCCGACATTGAGCGTCAGGTCGGGACGCACTTTCCAATCGTCCTGCACGAAGAAGGCGATCTCTTTGCTCGACTGGAAGAAAGGACCGCCCGGCTCGCCGCGCGTCAAAAAGCCGGGGCTGTAACCGAGGAGGAAGTTGGCGAGCGACGAGCCGGTGTCGTTCGGGCCGATGCCGTTGTAGTTGCCGGAGACGAACCCGCGGTCGATCGAGATGGGGTTGCCGTTGGCATCGTTCTGAAGCGAGAAGACGTTCGACGTGCCGTACTGATAGTTACCCTTCGTGCCGCCGTTGCGCCCGCCGTCGAAGTTGCTGTTTTGGCGGACGCGGAAGTCGCCGCCGAACTTGAAGGTCGAGCGGCCTTTAACGACTGTCACCGCATCCACGAAGTTGAAATTGTTGGAGAGGAAATAGAACGGCCCGCCGTCGCCGGTGAACTCGGTGGCACGGTCCGTGCCGGTCAAATTATCCACGATGCCGACGAGGACGATGCCGCTCGAGGTGTCGCCCAAGTTGATGTTGCGCGCGCCGAGATTGGCCGAGACGTTCGGGTCGAAGCCGCCCGTACCGTTGACGCCCGTGTTGAAGATGCCGATGGAGACGCGCGTCACACCGAAGCGCGCGTCGTTAATAACGGAGGGCGAGAAGATGTGTGTGTCGCCCATCGTGAAGCCCTTCGAGTTGCCGAACTCGTCGCCGGCGGAAGGGCCGGCCGGGAGATCGTTACCGTTTGGCGAAGAGCCGAGCGGGAAAAAGTTGTCGCGCGAGCGCGCCGTGTCCGATTTGCTGTAACGCGCGAAGAAAGAGTTGTTGCTCGTGATCTGGTGATCGATCTTGATGTCGTAGCTGTCAACGTTGGCGCGCTCCGAGCGATTGGTGGCGAAGTTGCGGCCCGCGCCGGGGAGATTCGGGAGCGGGAAGGCGTTGAGGTAGTTGAGCGCGAACGGCGACAGCGCGCCGCAGCCTGTGCAGTTACGCAGATCGTTGCCGGGGATCGGCGTGCCCGAAGGGTCAAAGAGCGTGCCTTGCGGCGCGGTCACGAGGCGGGTTGTGCCGTTCGGATTACGGACGTTGTACCTGACCAACTGATTGGGGCGCAGCAATTCGCTGAAGTTGCCGACGCGCATGAGCGCGGTCGGGACGGGCACGTCCGAAGGCGATTCGCCGCCGCCGAAGATGGGCGTGCGGTTGCGCTGCCCGGCGACGGAGACGAAGAAGAACGAGCGATTGCGCCCGTCATACAAGTAAGGCGTGCCTTCGCCGAAGCGCGGCAGAAAGATTGGTCCGCCGACGACGCCGCCGTAGTTGTGCGTGATGTAGTTCGGAACGGGGAGCGTCCCGTCGTCGAAGCGAGAGGCTGCCGCGCTCAGAAAGCGTCCCTGATACTGCTCGAAGACCGTGCCATGTATCTCGTTGCCGCCCTGCTTGAAGGTGGTCGAAATGACGCCGCCGCCCGCCCGCCCGCTCTCGGCGGTCGGCACGCTCGACTCGACTTTGAACTCGGCGATGGCGTCCGGTTGCGGATAGATCGCGATCTGGCCGAACTGCGATTCGTTATTGTCCGCGCCGTCGAGGCGGAAGTTATTATTAGTCGCGCGCGCGCCGTTGACGACGAGGACGGAGCCGCCCGATTCGCGGAAGCGCGTGGACTCGGTGTTGTTCTGCCCGCCGCCGCCTGCGACGAAGTTACCGCCGCCGCCTAAGAGTCCGAGGTTCGGGCGTGTCACACCCGGCGACAGCGCCGCCAGCAATGTAAAGTTGCGTTGTGGGATCGGGAGGTCGGTCACTTCGCGCCCGGTAATCAGGTCGCCGCGGACGCTGGTCTCGCTTTCGACGACCGGGCCTTCGCCGCTGACGGTGACGACATCGCCGCCGACGCCGCCGACTGTCAGCGCGGCGTCGATGGGCAAGCGGGCGTTGGTCTCAAGCCTGACCGCCTCGCGGACTTGCGTCGCGAAGCCGGCGGCTTCGACGGTCACTTTGTAGTCGCCCGGATCGAGATTGGGGATGGTGTAATTGCCGTCGTCGCTGGTCGTTGTTTCCTGCGCTTCGTTGGTGGCGATGTTGGTCGCCGTGATCTTCGCGTCTCGCACGACCGCGCCGTTCGGATCGGTGACCGTGCCGACGATCGTGCCCTTGTTGCTTTGCGCGGAGAGCGGCGTCGCGAAAACAGCAAGCAGACACACGAAAGCCGTGGACAGTCGCGTAGACCGCGCTTGCGTCCAGTTTGTCTTCATAGCTCGGGCCTCGCTGTGTAGGAGTAAACCGTCGATTCGTTGGTGACGCTTGTCGGGCACAGGCCGGGAAAAACAGCACCCAGCCTCGTTGCAGAACAGCCAATCGAAACTACCGGTAAAAATGTTGTTGGTTGAACGGAAAATACGCGAACTAAAGTTTGTTGCCTGTCCGAACGAAGGTTTTTATTACAGATGCAACCCTACTGTCAAACTTTTTTATAGCGCCATAAACTTTGCTGGGAATTGAGCGGGAATTAACGCGGTCGCTGTGCTCTTGGCGATTAGCCTCAACTTCAACCGCAAAGCACGCGAGAGGTATTCACCTCTCACCTCTAAATCCCCACCTTAAACTTAAAGCTCCCTCTGTACCCGCCGCTTCGCTTCGTCAATCAGTTCGTTGTTCAACTCATAAGACAAGTCGCCGGCCTTCTCGCCGTCCTCCGGCTTGGGCGGGTACTGATGCGTGCGATAGAAGGGATAGGCTTCGGTGCGAAGGTGCGCGAGCAGGTGGTGGCCGCGCCGCACGGCGCGCTCATGGCGCAGCGCCGAGATGTCGATGGGCGCGACGACGATGCGCTCGCCCGGTCCGGGGCTGGCCTGCGCGAGCAGGCGGCCCTCGAAATCCACGACCTGACTACCACCCGGCCAAGAGTAAGGCGGGTAGTGTTTCAGGCTCGCGCCCTGATTGGCGGCGACGACGTAGGCCATGTTCTCCATGGCGCGGCAGCGGTTGACGATGGTCCACCAGTCCATCGGCTCGGTCGCGCCCCATGGGTCCATATAAGCCGAGACTCTGACGAGCACCTCCGCCCCGTTGGCCGCGAGTTGGCGCAGGACTTCCGGGAACAGCCAGTCGTAACAGATGGCGCAGCCGATGCGGCCGATGGGCGTGTCGGCCACGGGGAACAGGGGCTCGTCGTAGCCTTCGAGGTCGTGCGGACTGGTGTGGACTTCGTAAGGGATCCACGTGTTGACCTTACGGTATTTATAGAGGACACCTTCGGGACCAATCAGGCAAGTCGTGTTGAAGACGGCAGTCGGCCATTTGAGATCGACTTCCAGCATCGAGCCCGTCTGGATGTAGATGCCGTGCTCGCGCGCTTTCTGTGCGAGCCGCTCGGTGTGCTCATTCGGGATCGGCACAGCCAATCTTTCGCGCAACTCTTTGAGCGTCGGGAAGATTGGCGCGGCGTGCGCGAACTCTGGAAAAACGACGAGGCGCACCGGCAGGAAGGGCGCGGCCCCGGCCACGGCCGACTCGATCATTGAC
>JBOGOY010000086.1:0-4469 GCA_050748185.1 Pyrinomonadaceae bacterium | reverse complement strand
CTCGACGGGATTCGGCTGGTCGGTCTGACAAGCCGCGACTGAGTAGCGAAGATGAGTTTGCTCAACGCCTTTCGGCATTTGTGGATTCATACGTTGGTGGCACATGCCAAGACTGAAAAACTTCTAATCTCGTTATCTGTCGCCTGTCACTAAATGAGGTACGGGCGCGGCGACGACGCGCGTGTTGTAGCGCTCAGCCAACGCGCGGCGCGCGGGCGTCCATGGAAACTGTTCCGGCGCGCTATATGGATAATTGGTCATCCCATGGAACGGGTACTGGCCGACGGCGTCGGGGCTCGCGGAGTTGATGTCCATCTCCTTGCTGTAGCCGTCCGCATAAAGAAGAAACGTGCGCGTCCACCCGGCGGGAAGGGTCGGCAGTGACCGCGCGTCGAAAGAGAGGCGCACGCTGTCGCCGGGGCGCGAGACGACGAACACGTCGTCAACCGCTTCGAGCAGCGGCAGCACGTCGCCCTCGCGCGTGTAGCGGCCGGGCATCACTTTCCACGGCGAAGTGTGCGAGACGCGCACGAAGTCGTAAGCGAACGGCTCGCGCCCGTCCGGCGTCGTCTCGGCGGAAAAGCCGCGCCAGCGCAAATCCGCTATCTGCGGCGCGAGACGTGAGAGCTTCAAGGGGAAGTCACCGCCCGAAGTGTCCACCAGAATCTGGTCCCAGTAGATTCGCATGTTGGTGACGACGCGCACCTCTCGGCTCGCGCCGAGGAACTTGCCGGTCAGATCGACGACGACCATCTGAGGTCGCCCGACCGGGATGCCGATATCTTTGATGACCGTTTGCCACTTCCCCGCTCCGTCCTTCACTTGCAGAGAGGGCGGTTGTAACCCAAGCCCGTGCTGCGCGGCGGCTACGTTGTCGGACGAAAAGGCGTAGTCGGTCCAGCCGGTCATCAGCAACAGCGTCCGCTTCGCGCTCGTCTGTCCGAGATCGAGCGTCAGCGCATGCTCGTCCGCGTAGCCGCGGATACGGTGCAGGCGGAAACCTTCGGGGTACTGGCGATCCATCCGCGCGATCTGTGGCAGCACGTCGCGCCCCGCGTCGTCGCGCGCCGCGACGGGTGGGTGGGCATTGCGCGTGGCGAAGAGTTTCAAGGGTCCGGCGAGTTCGCTGCCCAGCCCCTCGTTCGGGTAAACCTCGGTGCCTTCGGGGTGGGCCACCGCGACGAGTTGCAGGTGATCGAGAAAGAGCGCCTCTTCGAGTTCGTTCGTCACGCGCAGTTCATAGCGCCCATCCTTCGCCTTTAACTGGTCCCCGCGGATCCGCACGTACTCGTCTGGGTCGGGCCGGGCGCGGATGCCGGGCGCGGCCCAGTAGCCGAGTTCCCCGCCGCCCATGAAATCCGTGATGAACTCGAAGCGCTCTCCGTTCCAAGCGTACAGGTACGGGCACGAAGAAGGCTTGCGATCTAGTTCCGTGATGGTCAGGCTCGCGGCCGACGAAGGGCGCGGCCGGTTAGCGCTGCCGCCTTTCGTCGCGGCAACGGCGGCCGGTGCCGGGGTGATCTCTGTTTCGGCCTGCACGATACCGGCCGGCCACAGCACGCGCACGGCGTCGGTCGTGGCGCGCGCGCCGAGGCCGAAGACGACGTCGGCGGGCGCGGGCGCAGGTGTCGCGGCGTAAGTTTCCAACTTCTGTTGGAGACTGCCGGCGCGGGCTTCGATCTTCGCGCCGACGCCGCTGCGGTTGCTGACTTTGCCGGCGAGCCGCACGCGCACCGAATGGTTCCGGCCGTCGCCGTCGTTGCGCGCATGGCGCAAGCCCCCACTGGCGACGCGGACCAACAGATCCGCGTCGCCGTCCGCGTCCACATCGCCCGAGACGAATGCGCGGGGTGCGCTGGTCCGGTCGAACAGATCACGCGCCACGGCGCGGCGGCTCTCGTTCAGCCAGCCGTCGCCCGCGTTGCGCCACACGCTCAGGCCGCCCACGCCCTGAGCCGTCGAGTAGAGCGTCAGCAGATCGAGCAGACCGTCGTTGTCGTAGTCGAGAAACTGCGCGGCCGTCGCCGTCGCAAAGCGCGCGTTCGCCGGGTCGCCGGGTGAAGAGGGCGCGGCCTGCATTTTGAATCCGCCGCGCCCGTCGCTTGCGGCAAAGACGCCGGGCGCATCCGCCGCGCCGAAGTAAAAATCCGTGAACGTGTCTTTGTTCACGTCGCCTGCGGCGGCGCAGGTGTAGGGGCCGGCTTGCGTGAGGCCGACTGCCGCCGCCACGTCGCGAAACGTCGTGTCGCGCAGGTTGCGATAGAGCACGGGCGGCGCGCCGTACTGGACTACCAAGAGATCGACATCGCGCCGGTTATCGTAATCGGTCGGGACGATGGCGACGGCGTGGTTGTTCGCCGCGCCTGTGACCTTCGCGGCGGCGGTCACATCCGTGAACTTCCCGTTGCCGTTATTTCGCAACAGCAGGTTCGGCGCGCCCGCAAAGTCCGCGGGGAAGGTCACGAAGCCATCGGCGGTGGCGGGAGTCGAAGACTTCGGCGGCTTGGAGAGATCGGCGAGGCCCGCGACGAAGATGTCGAGATCGCCGTCGTGATCCGCGTCCACGAACGCGGCCGAGATCGAGAGATGTGGATCAGCGGGAATGCCGGCCGCCGCGGTCACGTCGGCGAAGCGGCCCGCGCCCTCGTTGCGGTAGAGGCGGCTCTGGCCGTGGCGCAACACGAACAAGTCGGGCCGCTCGTCGTTATCGAAATCGCCCGCCAACGCGCCGAGCGCGACGCCGGCCGCAACGTCCTGCGCGAGCGCGCCGCCCTGCGCGGTCACGTCCGTGAACTTGCCCGCGTCGTTGCGGTAAAGCTGCTGGCCGCCGGCATTCGCGACGAAGAGATCGAGGTCGCCGTCCGCGTCGAAATCCAAGAGCGCCTGCGCGCCGGTCGCGCCCAGCCGCGCGACCACTTCCTGCGCCGCTTCCCCACTGGTCCCCACCTTGAACGTGCCACCCAGAGCGGGGCGCGCGTTTTGCGACCCCGGCTCCCCGCCCTGCCCCGCGCCCGCCGGCAGCGCTCCGGCAGTGGCGTCAACGTAGCCAACCTCTGGCGTCTGCTTGCTGACCAGTTCGGGCTCCGCGCCGGTCGAGGTGATGGCCTCTGCATAGCGGCCCTGTTCGAGGTAGGTGGTCTGGTCAATGGTCGTCGCCGCGCCGCTCTGCCTCAGCGCTTGAAAGCGTTGCATCAACTGCTGCCCTTCGGCGCGTTGCCCCGCGCGCAGCATCGCCGTCGCGAGGTTGTACAACGCCGTGCCGTTGTAGGGCTCGCTCTCGAACGCGGTGCGAAAGGCTTTCTGCGCCTCCACATAGTTACGCTGCTGCGCGTAAAGCTGTCCGAGGTTGACGTTCGCGCCGGTGTCCCGTGGGTCGATGTCGAGCACGCGCCGGAAAGCTTTGAGGGCTTCATCGGCGCGGTTCTGCGATTTGTAGATGAGGCCGAGGACGTAGTGCGGCTGCGGCCTGTCGGGCAAGGCTTGGGCGGCGGCCTCGGCTTCGCGCAAAGCGGCGGGCAGGTCGGGCACGTTCAAGAGAGCGATGGCGAGATTGATCCGCGCGAGGTTAAGCTTGGGGTCCAACCGCAGCGCGCGGCGGAAGACATCCGCGCCCTCTTTGTGCTTGTACTGTTCGAGCAGCGCGACGCCGAGATTGTTGAGGCGATAAGCCGCTTCGCGCTCGGGCGTGATGACCGGCTCAGGCGCGGAGGCGGCGAGGCCCGCGATCTGTGACACGCGGCCCGCCTGCGGCAAAGCGGCGAGCGTTGCCAGCAAAAGGACAAGTGCGATCCAACTCCGACGCTGTGTCTTACTCATCAACTGCATCTCCGCCCCTATTCGTGAGACTCGCCAACCCGACCAAATTCAGCTCACCACAAAAATAATGATGAATGCGAAATGATGAATGATGAATCAAAAGCAGGTGGTCTTTCATTCATCATTTCGCATTCATCATTCGCTTGCGCTGTGACCTCTGTGGCAAAAAAATCTCCCGCAGCTCAAACTACCGCGCGGCCAGCACGACGTAACTCCGGCCGCTGTAGAGGCGCAACTCGCCGCGCGTGTGCGAGAGCATCAACGGGCGCGGGCGGCGCAACCCGCGGTCGGCCGTGGCCCAGACGGACAAGACTTCCCGGCCGCCCACGTCGAAGACGTTGAACTTGCCTTCGTCCGTCACCCCGAAGCCGTATGCGCCGACGCCGAGTTGCGCGTCGCCGACATTGATCGGCGAGTCGGTGATGAAAAAACGCTCGTCCTTGGCGCGCACGTCGGCCGAGTAGCCGGACGTGTCCACGAGGCCGGCGATGACGTGCCGCTTCTCGCCGAGGCGCGCGGCGGCCGAATTGCGCGCCTGCGTCGGCGCGCTCTGCCCCTCGAAGTAAAAACCGGGTGGCACGACGCGCGCGAGTTGCGGGCCGCCAAGCACGACGACGGTTTCCTGCGCCGCGCACACGCCGGCAGCCGCGAGG
>JBOGOY010000085.1:0-9427 GCA_050748185.1 Pyrinomonadaceae bacterium | reverse complement strand
GAATAAAGACGCTCTGTCAACACGGCGAGCCGCTCACTATTTGAATCTCACGCCGGTCAACTCGATACGGATGTTGGCGCGCACGTCCGTCTTCTTGAAGCCTTCCATCGTGATCTCTTTTTGCGCGACCTTGTTGTTTTCCAGATCGTCCTGAAAGATGGCCGTCTTCTCGCGCACGGGCTGATTCTGCAAATCCACGACGGTCGCCTTCAACTCCAAAGCGTCGATCGTGCGCCCGCTGAAGTTGCGCACCGTCGGCTTCATCGTCATCACCACGTCGCCGAGGGCGCGTTCCCCTTCGGTCGCGTCGTTGTCGGCGCTGAAATCGACGACGAGCTTCTGCCGCGTCTGGTCCCATTCGGGCGACCCGGCGCGGACGGCGTTCTCCAATTGGGGCGGGCCGCCCGCCGGAGAGGAGCGCGTCGCCCAATAGATGAGCCCCGCGACGGGCAGGGCCGCGACCAGCGCGACGATGATGAAAATCTTTCGCCGCGAGGCGTCCGCTTCTTCCATGTTCTGCTTGGCGTAAGACATATTTTTAAGGTGACAGGTAACAAGAAAGGATTGGCTGCTTCCTGTCACTTGTCACCGGTCACTGTTCACTCTCGGCTCTTGTCACCTGTCGCTGTTCACCTGTCACGGCTTTTATCACCTTCCCGCGCGGGCGCGCAAGGGTTTGATCGGCGCGGGGGCGGGGACGACCGGCGGCGTGTTTGAGGCTGAAGCCCCCGGCTGGACCAGCGAGCCGGTGCCGGTGCGCGGGCGCGCGGCGCGCGGCCATGTGATGCGGAAGCGGCTGCCCGCGTCCAGCCGGCTCTCTACCTTGATCTCGCCTTCGAGCAGTTCGACGATCTTGCGCGTGATCGCCAGTCCCAGTCCGACGCCGCTGTACGGCCGCGTCATGCGGTCGTCCACCTGCCGGAAGCCGTCAAAGATGTAGCTTACCGCCTCGGGCGAGATGCCGATCCCGGTGTCGCTCACTTCGAGGGACCAGTGTCCCGTCTCGGCCGGCGCGGCGTCAATTCTGATCTCGCCCGACGGCGTGAACTTGATGGCGTTGCTCACCAGATTCGACAGCACTTGCGCGAGCCTGTGCCGGTCGGTGTGGACATGCTGGAGGGCCGTTGAGACTTCGGCTCGCAGCGCAAGGTTCTTCGCCGCCGCCGCGCCTGAATATTCCGCGACGATCTCGCCGATCACTTCCGACACGTCCACGTTCGTCAACCTGAGCGCCGAGCGCCCGGCTTCGAGCCGCGAGTAGTCGAGCAGGTCGTTAACCAGTTCGAGCAGCGAGCGCGCGTTGCGCTCCATGCGTCCGACGGACTCGCCCTGTAGCGGCGCGAGCGGGAGTTGCCGATCGCGCGCGAGCAACTGGCAGAGGCCGATGATGACGTTGAGGGGTGTCCGCAACTCGTGGCTGACGTTGGCGACGAAGGCCGACTTCAGCCGATCGTGCTCGCGCAGGCGGCTGTAAGCGTCCATCAGTTCGCGGTACTGCGTGACCTCGCCGGTGATGTCGCGGAAGACGGCGACCACTCCCTCACTGCGCCCTTCCTCGCCGACCAGCGGCGTCGCGCTGACCGATAGCACGCCCTCTTCACAGTTTGGCCCGCGGACGATCTGCAGGTGCTCGCCGGAGACGTGCTCGCCACGTTCGAGCGCGCGCCCGAGCGGTGTCTCCGCGGCGTCGAGCAGCCTGCCCTGCAAATCGCGCAGGGCCATGTCGGCGATGAGCGCCTCGACGCCGTCGCGGAACTCGCCGGGTTGGCGCTCGATGATGCGGGCCGCCGCCGGGTTGACGCGATAGCGCCCGCGCCCGTCCACGATGATCACGCCCTCTTCCATCTGGTTGATGATGCTTTCGAGTTCCGCCGCGCGCGCCTTTTCGGCGGCGAAGGCGGCGGTCGCCAGCATCTCCGCCCGCACGCGGTTCGAGACCTCCGCGATGATCAGCAACATTTCGCCCCGCCCCTCACCGCGGACGCTCGTCGGCCAGAGGATCAGATCCCAATATTTAGCTCCCTGCCCCGGCTCGCGCTCCGCGCCGAGGTCCAGCGGCAACCCGTAGTTGACGAAAGCGCGGCGCGTGCGGCGCACGTCGTCGATCACGCCGCTCAGGGCCGAGAGGCCGGCCGCCGCCTCGTAAAGCTTGCGGTTCGTCAGACTTTTCTCATCGCCCGCGCCGACGATACGCGCGAAAGTCGAGTTGGCCCGGCACACCAGCAAACTGGCGTCGAGAACGGCGACGCCGAGCGGCAGGCTGTCGAGCACCTCTTCGATGAATGCGCTCTGCTCGCGCAGTTCGTTGAACTTGTGTTCCAGCCGCGACGCCATCTGGTTGAAATCCGACGCGAGCGCGCCCACCTCGTCGTCGGTCTGGACGGCGGCGCGCTCCTGCAAGTTCCCTTCGCCGAGTGCCGCGGCTGATGCGGCCAGTTGACTGAGCGGCTTCGTCAGGCGTCTGACGGCCCAGAAAGACAACAGACTCGAAGCCAGCAACGCGAGCGCCCAGACGCTCGTCAGCACGAGGACGGAGCGCCCCGCCGGGGTGCTTTCTGGTAGCGGGACGCCGACGGCGACGGCCCACTTTCCAATGCGCCGGATGCTGGTCAACCGCGAGACGCCGTCGCTCCACGGCTGCTTACCCACCTCATCGGAAATCGCTGCTTGCGCTCCGGCCGGCGACGCTAACGGCGCGGCGAGCGGCCGCGCGGAAGGCCTCGGGACGAATCTGCCCTGAGCGTCATAGACAATGACGATGGAGTCGTTCAACAGAGAAGCGTGCCGATCGACCCAGCCGTAGAGGTCGGCGGCTAACGTCGGGTCCAGAGGCGTGTCTCGTGTCGTGACTTCGAGGTGTGTCCTCAGCCAAGAGTCCAGCGCGCCCTCAGCCGCAGCCGTCTCGATTCGCGCGATGGTCGCCGCTTGTTCGGTCAGGTGCTGTTGATAGCTATGTAGTTGAAACAGGCTGAGGGCGAGCAGCGGCAGCGACACCAGCGCCAGCATCACCAGCAGTTTGGTACGTAAGTCAATTCCGATTTTCCTACCAACAGTCCTCATAACGGCCTAAACCGCGCGGAACCGGCGGCCACCCATGCCGACCCGCCTGCGGCGTAACGACGCCCAGAGTATCCCGCGCTCAGGAAAACAACTCGTGTGCCACTTGTCACCGATCGCGTAGAGTGGCTCAGAAAAATCAGAAGCTGACAGGCTTAGTTGTTGGATGATGGGTAAGCGGGTGAAAGCTCACTCTCAGGATGAATATTCCGCACGGCACTCAAACAGCGCGCCGTAAGAAGCGAAAGCCGGGCACATCTTGAACAAGCGGGACAGTCCGGCCACGGAACTTTCAGGCATCTGACTTTTGAGCCGTGCCGTTTGTCAGGAGGCGTTTCAGCAAATTCTCCAGTTCGTCGAAATCAATTGGCTTGGTGACGTACTCGTTACAGCCGGCGGCGAGGGCCTCGGCGTGAAAATCAGTGGTATCGTGCGCGGAGACGGCGACGATCGGCACACGCTTGAGCGTCTCTTGCAGGCGTATGCGTCGCGTCGCCGACAACCCGTCGAGCAGCGGCAGGCTCAAGTCCATGAGAATCAGGTCGGGGTGGTCGCGCTCGGCCGCTTCGACCGCCTCCTGCCCGTTCACGGCCTCGATCACACGGTAGCCGCTCATCTCCAACAACCGGCGCATCATAAAGCGGTTATCTTCAAAATCTTCGACCACCAGCACAGTCACGCCGTTCCCACTCTCATCGCTCATCAGGGCATACTCCATCAGTTATGAAGACAGATTTATTGCTTAACTTCTTATGACCTAAACCTCTGTCGTTTGTGACGTATTACTAGCAAACACCGACCGTTTCTGTTAAGATGCCGCATCGAAACGCAACACAAATGACATATCGTTTGGGTTTAATTCGTACAGACGATTTCCAACCACACTGGTTTCGACTGTTACGAAAATGAATCCCGGTGAGCATTCTGCGCGAATGACATGAAGCCATTAAGCACGGAAATACAGAGCACCGACGCCCTGCTTGAGTTGGGGCGCGCCTCCGTGCAAGTCGTCCACGACCTTAAAAACCAAATCAACGGTCTCAAACTCTATGCCACCTTCCTACGCAAGCGTTTTGAAGCACAGGAGCGCCCGGCGGACGAGCGCGAAATCATCGCCAAGCTGATCGCCGGCCTTGAGCGCGCCGCCGCTGACATGAACGCCCTCGTTCGTTTCGGCCGTCCGCTGGAGTTGCGCCGTCAGAGGTCCGTGGATGTAGCGCGTCTACTAGCGGCGGCGAGCGTCGAAGGTCAGACGCTCGTCGTCCGGCCCGAAGACGACCACCTCGCCGGCGAGTTAGCCCCGAACGCCCTTGCCGAAGCGTTCAAACTCATCTGTGAAGCCGCGCGCGCGCGCGCCACCGACAAAGGTGCGCCGCAGGAGATACGCCTCCGCCGTGAAAAAGGATCGGGCTCGACGACTGCCGAAGCGGCAACCATTGAATGGGGCGGCGTCGGCGGCGCCGGCACGCAGGATCTCTTCAACTCTTTCGCGGGCAGCGAAGCCCTGCGACTGGCGCTCGCGGCCAAAATCATACGCGCACACGGCGGCACGGTCGCACACGAAGCCGACACGCTGCACGCGCGAATACCACTATGAAAGGATGAAGGCGGAAGGCGGAAGGCGGAACAGATAGGTTTGTTTTTATTTCATCCTTCCGCCTTCCGCCTTCATCCTTATCTTTGCTATGAGGAGTTCACGGTGGATCGTAAACAGGTACGCATATTGGTAGTTGATGACGAGCCGATGATGGCCGATTCGCTGAGGCAGAATCTGGCCGAAGAAGGGTACACGGTGGACACGGCGGCGAACGGGGCCGAGGCCATCGAGTTGTTCGATCGGGGCGCGCACCAACTCGCCATCTGCGATCTCCAGTTGCCGGACACGGACGGCATGGAAGTGCTGCGCCACATGAAGGACACGCAGCCCTCGACCGAGGTCATCGTCGTCACCGGCTACGGCACGGTCGCGCGCGCCATCGAGGCGACGAAGGCGGGAGCCTTCTGGTTCCTCGAAAAGCCGTTCGACTTTGACGTGCTGCTGCCGCTCATTGAGAAGGCGATGGAGCGGCGCGATTTGATGGCCGAGACCGAGACGATGCGCCGCCAACTCTCGACCCGCACCGAATATTTCAACATCATCGGCGCGTCGAAGGCGATGCAGACCATCTACGAGACGATCGAGTCGGTCGCCAAGTCGGACGCTAACGTCCTCATCGTCGGCGAGTCAGGCACCGGCAAGGAACTGATCGCCAACGCCATCCACTACAACTCTTTACGCGCCAAAAAGCCATTCATCAAAGTGAACTGCGCGGCGCTCCCCAAAGAGTTGATCGAGTCGGAGTTGTTCGGTCACACGAAGGGCGCATTCACCGGCGCCCACGCCGACAAGGACGGCCTCATTCAGCACGCCGCCGGCGGCTCGTTGCTCCTCGACGAAATCGCCGAGATGCCGGTCGAACTCCAACCGAAACTTCTGCGCGTGTTGCAGGAACGCAGTTATCGCAAGATCGGTTCTGAACGCACTTACGCCGTCGATTTCCGCCTTATCTCCTCGACTAACCGCCCGCCGGCCGACGCGATCCGCGATGGGCTGCTGCGCGACGATCTCTTCTACCGCATCTCGACGATCACGATTCACGTCCCGCCGCTGCGCGAACGCACCGAGGACATCCAACTGCTCGCCGAACACTTTTTCAAGATGTACGCGCGCAAGTACCAGCGCCCGATCACCGGCATTTCGCAGGCAGCCTACCAGCGCCTGTTCGCGCATCACTGGCCCGGCAACGTCCGCGAATTGCAGAACGTCGTCGAGCGCGCCGCCCTGCTCGCCAAGTCGAACAAGATCGAGCCGGTCGATCTGCCCTTCGAGAACGGCTCGCTCCCGGATCGGGGCGCTCAGGGCGCGGGCTGGGATGTGCCGCCCAACATGACGCTCGAAGACATCGAAAAGCTGGTCATCGAGCGCACGCTCCAGCGCACCGGCGGCAACAAGCAGGCGGCGGCCAATCTCCTCGGCATCTACCGGCCGCGCCTCTACAGCAAGATCAGGAAATACAAGATCGACGTCGGGACGCTCGTCTCTTCCTGAACTCAGGGGCCGGCTCTTCCAACAACTCTACTTCACAGGCACTGACGCCGAGCGTTTCCGCCTGCTCGTCCGCACCGACCTTAGCTTTCAGCGTCAACTCCTTCGGCTGGGTGCGCGTGAACCCGCGCCTCAGCCCCAGCTGGCAGCCACACGCCCACCGAGAATCGAGGCGGCAGGGGACCAACACCACTCTTTCGTCGCCGCCCTCGAATGCTCCGGCCCGGCCGTCCTCCCCGGTTCTTTCATCCGTCAACACCGCTGCCTCCGCGCCGTTCGACTTCTCTCGGCTGGACCACTTGGGACGAGAGCGACGGCGGAGAGCGAATCGGCGTCAAGCTCTTTACGCCGTCCCTCCGCGGCACTGACAGCAATAGGCGGGACGCGAATTTATCTGGCGCCTCGTGTGGACAGCGAGTCACTGCCTGCGGACCACTTCAGTTCATCATCGACTGGCGAAACTCTCCTCACTCACATCGTCAGCGAAATAGTTCCGTGAAGATTTGGCGACGGAACTTCAAGACTTGTCGATTAATAACTCATTGCAATCGGAAGACATTTACTCTACAGTTCGCTTACCCAAACACCCCCAGTACGTTTGAGTGCCAACTCTCCCCAGAGTGAGCGCTTTTGTCAGTGTCGGTTCGACGGTGCGGCGTCATTAAGACCGGCAATGACTTTCGGTGGAGTGTGTCTGCGACCGCGCAATGCCCGCGTCGTCCACGACTTCACACTCTACAAATGAACGTTAATTTTGTGGTGCGCTGCGCGGATGCCATCTGCTTTACACAGTGCGTTCGGCTGACACCTTATGGCTATGGACTTTACACAGGGGGCAACAATGAAAACCTATCTCAAATCGTTCGTCAGTTTCGCCGCACTTGCGCTGTTGATGTGCTTCGCCGCAGCCCAGTCCGCTAACGCCGTGCCGGTCACGTACAGTACCACCGGCTCATTCACCGCCGGCGCCGGCACAACCGCGGTGGGCAATACGCTCACGATTGGCGCCGGGGCGAACGCAGTCACGCTGACATTCATGCCGGTCGCGATGGCCAGTGCCGACCCGCAGGGCTCGTTCACCTTCGCTAACTTCGGCACTATCATTGCCAGTGGCGGGGGTGCGATGCCTGTCAGCGGTTCAGCGACGTTCACGCTGACGGTCAATCAAACCTCGCCGACCGCTGGCACCGGCAGTTCCACCGGGACGTTGACCGGATCGATTGATCTGAATAACAGCCAGATCATCCTCAGGTTCACGCCCGGCGATGTCGGAGTCCTTAACGCGGGATTCACGATCGGCAACTTTACTTACCAATTTCGCAACCTTCAGATCAACCCGACCACGACCAACGGCGGAGTCACCTCCGTTGGCGGCGTGATCACCGAGCGGCCGGGCGCCATTCCCGAGCCGGCGACGATGATCCTGCTCGGCTCAGGGCTCGCCGGACTGGCCGGGGTCGCGCGCAGCAAGCGCCGGCTCAAAGCCAACGCCGAATAAGCATCACGCATCGAGCGTCTCTACCTCGCCGAAGTGTTGCGGCCCTCTCCCCGCCGCAACGCTTCGGCCTTTACTCTCAGTCCTTGCCAGAGCCCACTCACACGGCCTCTCTCGCTCTTCCCGTGGGGCCGCTGTCAGGGCGCAGTAGTAGTAGTAGTAGTTGGCCTCGCGCCGAGCGGGTTCGAGCGGCCGATTTTTCCGCTGTATGCTGAATAGCCTTTCTGCGACGCTTTATCATAAACACTCAGGAGAGATTTAATGAAAAACATTCGGACGAGAATGCGAATGTGGCTTTATTCTGCCTGTTCGGTCGCGTGCGCCGCCGTACTGCTCGCCGCGCCGGGGCTCCCCGGCGCAGCCGCTCGCACCGAAGCGCGCCAAGCGGCTGGCTTAGAATACTCAGACGACGGATTCGACATCGCCGCCCCGGCGGAATTTCGCGCCAACGGCAAGCTCGCTTTCACGCGCGACGCCGCCGGCAACGGCGAAGTGTTCGTCATGAACGCCGACGGCTCCAGCCAGACCAACATCACTAACCACCCGGCCTTCGACTTCGCCCCGAACTGGTCCCCCGACGGGACTAAGCTCGCGCTTACCAGTAACCGCGACACCCGGAACGACATTTACATTGTCAATGGTGACGGCGCCAGCCCCGTCACCAATCTGACCAACAGTCCCAACGCCGACGACGCCTATCCGGTCTGGTCCCCGGACGGAACTAAGCTCGTCTTCGTCAGCAGTCGCGATGGTAACGACGAAGTTTACGTGATGAACGCGAACGGCAGCGGACCGGCGCGGCTGACTAATAGCCCAGCCCCTGACCGCAGCCCGGTCTGGTCCCCCGATGGCTCGAAGATCGCCTTTATGTCTCTTCGCGATGGCAACCTCGAAATCTACGTGATGAACGCCGACGGCTCGGGCCAGACGCGGTTGACCAGCAACCCGGCGAGCGACACGGTGCCGAACTGGTCGCCCGACGGCACGAAACTCGCGTTCACCAGCGACCGCGATGGTGACTTGGAAATTTTTGTGATGAACAGCGATGGATCGGGGCAGGTGAAGATCACTAACAACATCACCTACGACTCGGATCCCGCGTGGTCGCCCGACGGCTCGAAGATCGCTTTCACCAGCCAGCCCGATACGAATTTTGAAATTTTCCTGATGAACGCCGACGGCTCCGGCCAGACGAATCTCACCCAGAACCCGGCCGGCGATGTCGCCCCGGCGTGGCAGGCTCTGCCCGCGGCTTCCGCCGTGCAGTTCCAGTCGGCGACTTACAGCGCGTCGGAGGGTGGCGTCAGTGCGACGATCTCGGTGACGCGAACCGGCGACCTCAGTGGGCCGGCCTCCGTCACTTACCGGACCGTGGACGACCCAGCCCCGGTGCCGTGCGACCCGACCAGTTTGCAGCCGAACGGTCAGCCCTACTCGCAAGGCACGGCCTATGCCCGCTGCGATTACGCGACGACGATCGACACCCTGACCTTTGCCGCGAACCAAGCGCAGAAGAGCTTCACTATCCCGCTGATTGACGACGCCCACGTCGAGGGCAACGAGACGCTGCAACTCCGGCTGAGTGGCCCTTCCGGCGCGACGCTCGGCGGGCAAGCCACGGCCACCCTGACGCTGACGGACAACGACGCGGCCGGCGCGGCCAACCCGATTAATGCGAGCCCGTTCTTCGTGCGGATGCAATACCTCGATTTCCTGTCCAGAGAGCCGGACCCGGGTGGCTACGAGTCGTGGCTCGGCACCTTGAACAACTGCCCCGACCCCTTTAACAC
>JBOGOY010000084.1:0-9446 GCA_050748185.1 Pyrinomonadaceae bacterium | reverse complement strand
CACCGACAGCCTGATGCCGGCGGGGAAACTCGCGGCCGGGATTTCAGACTCTGACTCGTTGCGGATGTTGAACACGGACCCGCCCGCGCCGCCTCCCTGCATGTTAAAGCCGCTGTCGGGGTTGACGCCCGTGCCGACGTTGACCGTGGTCGTTGTCGCCGCGGTGTTGTTCGCCGTGTTCGGATCGGGCTCGGTGGCCGCGACGCTCACGATGTTCGTGATCGTCCCCGGCTGGTTGGGGGCGGTGACGACGATGGTCGCCGTCGCGCTGGCCCCACTGGCGAGCGCGCCGAGGTTGCAGACGACGGTGTTGCCCGAAGGCGCGCAGCCGCTACCTTGACTGCTGTTAAATGAGACGAGCGTCACGCCCGACGGCGGCGTGTCGGTCAGGACGACGTTCGAGGCCGCGCCCGATCCGCCATTAGTGACGGTGACGTTGTAGGTTAGGTTGCCGCCCGTTGTCACCGGATCGGGCGCGTCCGAGACAGTAACGCTCAGGTCCGCGGCCCCCGCGGCAGTCCCGACAAAGTTAGCTATCTGATCCGCCTGAAGGTTGTTGAAGACCCGGCTGCTCGGCGTGAAGGCGAAGCCGGCCAGCGAAGGCGTGACGGTGTATTGGCGCGTCCCGCCGGTCAGGCCCGCGAACGAGTAATTGCCGTTGGCGTCAGTCGTGGTGGAGATGCCGGTGGCTGTATCGGGCGGCGTGAAGGTGCTGAGACTGACGTTGACGTTCGCCAGCGGGTTGTTCGCCGTGTCTGTGACGCGCCCGGAAATGGTGAAGGTGGGTGTGCCGGCGCTCGTCAGCCGCACGTCGTCCACCGAGGCTTGGAAGAACCCTTGGTTGTCCACTTCGGCGAAGCGCACGCGCACGGTGCGACCAGCGAACGGTGTGAGATCGAAGTTGAAGCCGGTCGGATCGAGTGTGAGCGGAGCGCCGACGTTCGTGCGGAAGACGGTGGCGAGGATGTCGCCCGCCGAGATCGAGTCAACTGGCGCATCCGGGTTCACGATGTCCACACGGTATTGCTGATTGGCTGGGCTCTGACAGTTCAACGTGTCGGGCGTAGTGAAAGCTTGCGCGCGATTCCGGTAGGAGAGATTAAACGATAACGTGTGCGTCTGTCCGGCGGCGAGCGTGAAGTCGCGGTAAAGAAGGTGCGTGCCGGCTCCGGTCTGATCCGTCGTGGCCGCAAAAGTGCCTTCGGGCGGGGCGGCGATTTCTTGATTCGAGATGGGGCTGGTCGTGCCCGTGTACACGTTCCAAGAGCCTGTGCCGCAGTTGTTGACAACATTCCAGCCGCGGAAGTCGCCGCTCTCGAAGTTAAGGTTCTCGTTCGGCCCGACCGTTACCGGGTTGACGGTTACCTGCACCGCCGCGGAGTTATCGCTTGGATCAGGATCGTTTTCAGTGAGTTCGACTCGGACGTTGTTCGTGAACGTCCCGGCGAACGTTGGCCTGACGACGATGCTAGTGGTTGACGTTGCGCCGGCGGCGAGCGTGCCGATGGTGCAGGTGACAGTGCCGCCGGAGCGTGTGCAATTATCCGGCGCGGAGACGAAGACCACGCCCACCGGCAACGTGTCGATCAATCGCACGCCGGTCGCGGGGTTCGGCCCTTGATTGGTCATGGTCGAGGTGAAAGTGACGTTCTCGCCGAGCGTCACTGTCTCGGGCGCGGCGGCGGTCGTCACCGAGACATCGGTTTCGGAGACTACCTGCCGGCAATCGGAGAACCGCGACGTGTTGCCCGCCGGATCGGTAGCCGTCGTCGTGATGATCTGTCCGGACGGGGAGCGACCGGCGAGTTCGACGACGAAGCTCACGAAGCCGCTGGCGTTGGTCGTCACGGTCGTCATGGTATTGAGCGACTGTCCCTCGCCCGTGCCCGAAGGATCGCAGGCCGCGTTGGAGAAGAATTGTAAATTGTAGGCAGTGTTAGCGGCGGCGAAGAGCGTGCCCGTGACCGCCGTGTTGCCGCCGGCATTGGGGTTGAAGGCGACGTTGAGCGATGGCGCGGCTTGGTTGTTGTTGCCGCCGGTGAGCGCGATGCCGAGGCCGCCGTTATTGAAGATCGAGTTATTGAGGATGCGGTTGCCGTTGGCCGAGCCAGCCGGCTCGGTGTCGTTGCCGACGAACACGCCCGCCCCAGCGTTGTTGGCAATCACGTTGCCGTCAATGGAGTTGTTACTGGCGCGGCGGATGATGATCACGCCCGTGCCGGGGGCGGTGTTGCCGAGCCCGGTTACGCCGTCGGCAGCGACACCGATGAAATTGCCCTGCACGAGATTGCCGCTCGCCGGCCCGGAAACCGTGCCGATGGATTCAAGGCTGACGCCGGCAATGTCGTTGCCGCTGATGACGTTGCGCGCGGCGGGAGTATTGCCGCCGACGAGGTTGTTGGTAGCGGGCGCGGCGATAGTAAGGCCGACGAAATTATTTTTGACGGCCCCCGTCCCCGTCACATTGGTCCCGATGAAATTACCTTGTACGACGTTATTCGCGGCGTTGCCGCCGATGAACAGACCGCGCTGCCCGTTGCCGGAGAGGACGTTGCGCGCCGCAGGCGTGGCGCCGCCGATGGTGTTGCCGTTGGAAACGACTTGGACGCCGTGTGCGCCATTGGCGGCGGGGGCCGTGCCCGTCACTTCCGTGCCAATGAAGTTGCCCTCGATCCGGTTGCCGCCGTTGGTGTCTAGCTGAATGCCGTTGACAACGAAACGGTTGATGATGAGACCCCGCACTGTGCTATTGCCGGCGGTGATGGAGAGGCCGCTGACGCCCGCCGCGCCCGCGCTGGCCCCGCTCAACTCGACGAGCAGCACGGCGTTATTGCCGACGGCGAGCGTGTTTGCGCTTGCGCCGGGCTGTGTATATCCATCGACGACGATCGGATCAGTGATCGTCGGCAACGGAGAGAGCGGAGTGATCGTTTGCACACCGGAGCCGGGGATATTGAAGCTGATGGTCTGTATGCCGGCGGTGTTGTTGGAATCAATAATCGCCTGCCGCAGACTACCCGCGCCGCTGTCGTTGGTGTTCGTCACCGTCAGATTCGCTCCGCCGCTTGATACTGTGACGCAGGCGGAGAACTCCGAAGTGTTGCCGTTCGCGTCGGTGGCCGTCGCGGTGACGACTTGGCCGGCGGCGACAGCGCCGAGCGTCGCGTTAATCGGGGTGTTGCCGGAAGCGTCGGTCGTCACAACGGTTGAACCGAGGAACGTCTGCCCTTCGCCGTTGCCCGATGAATCGCACGCGGGATTACTGAAGAACTGAATATCGAGGGCGGTCGAAGCGGTGGAGTTGATCGTGCCCGTCACCGTGGTGGTACTGCCGGAGATGGTGGCGGCAGTCAGCACGGGGAAATTTTGCAGATTGTTCGGGCCGGCGTCCGCGTCGCCGGTGTCGTTCGGAGTGACGCCGTTGCCACTGAGATCGATGCCGAGTTGAGTGTTGGTGTGAATCGAATTGAGGACGATGCGGTTATTAACGCCGCCGTTCGGCGCTTCGATGCCGTCCGAGTTGTTGCCCGAAATGACGTTGCCCCGAATGAGGTTGTTCGTCGTGCCGTCGAAGAGGGTGATGCCGTTTCGCCCGTTGAAGGAGAGGATATTACCGACTCCCGCCCCGATGCCGCCGATGGTGTTGCCGGAAGCGATTGATAACTCAACGCCGTCGAAACTGTTTGGCAGGCCGGCAGTATTCGCCGCGTTGGTGCCGATGTAGTTGCCGGAGACGACATTGCCAGTGGCGCTGTTGCCGGAGAGAAGGATACCGCTGCCGCCGTTGCCGGAGATGACATTGCGTTCCGCCGGGGTCGCGCCGCCGATAGTGTTGCTGCTGGAGTTGTTAATCGTCACGCCATGGACGGCATTGCCGAGATCAGTCGTGCCGTTAGCGCCGGTCCCGATGAAGTTGCCGGCCACGGTGTTGCCGCCGGAGTTGATGATGATGCCGTCGCCACTGCCGGCGCGGTTGATGACAAGACCGCGAATCGTCGAGCCGCCGCCGTTGATCGTTAGACCAACGCCACTGCTGGAGGCATTTATTTCGATGAGCAGGACGGCGTTGCTGCCGTTGGCTTGCGTGTTCGGACTCGCGCCGGGCTGGGTGTAGCCGTCGATGACGACGGGCTGCGTGATGGTTGGCAGGGTTGTCGTCGGCGTAATTGTCTGGACGCCGGGGCTGCGGATGTCGAAAGTAATGGTCTGCGTGCCGGGTTGCTCGTTGGCGTCGAGGATGGCTTGGCGCAGCGAGCCGGGGCCGCTGTCGTTCGTGTTGGTGACGACGACGGGCGGGGCGGCGGCTTGCACGCAGGCGGAGAACTCCGAAGTGTTGCCGTCCAAATCGTAAATGATGGCGGTGATGAACGCGCCCGCGAAGGTCTCCACTTGGTCAGAGAAAGTAGCGTTGCCGCTGGCATCCGTGACGATTTCATTGACGAAGGACAAGCTCTCTCCCTCACCGTTGCCGGAAGCATCGCAGGTCTGATTGGCGAAATATTGGATGGTGAATAAGGAGTTCGGCGTCGAATTGAGCGTGCCGTTGATCGTTGTCAACCCGCCACTGTTGACGACCGAGGTGATGACGGGGAAGTTTTGCAGATTGTTCGCGCCGGTGTCCGTATCATTCGCGTCGTTCGGCGTGACGCCATCGGGTCCGAGGTCGATGCCGAGGCCGGCATTGTTGAAGGTGCGGGTATCGAAGATCAGATTGCCGGTGCCGCCGGCGATGGTGATACCGTCGCCGTTGTTGGCGATTAGCACGGGACTGCCGTCGCCATTGCCGGAGATGCTGTTGTTGTTGCCGTTGATGAAGACGCCATTGCCGGCGTTGCCGCGCGCGACTTGGGCTGAGAGATCAGTGCCGATGAAGTTTCCTATAACTTCGTTGTCATCGGTGAGCAAACGGATGCCGTCGCCGCCGTTACTCGAAATGAAATTGTCTCCCCCGCCGAAAGCGAAAACGCCGATGAGGTTGGCCACCGCGCCGCCGGAAGTGACGCTCACGTCGTTTCTGACTTCGACGCCCGCGCCGCTGTTGCCGAGGGCGTCCGAGCCGTTGGCCGTCAGGCCGATGAAGTTGTTAGTTAAAAGGTTGTTGCTCGCGGCGGGCGTTCCCGCCCCGGTAGCGAGGATTTGCACGCCTCTGCCGCCGTTGCCGGAAATAACATTGCCGTCGATGTCGTTGGAGTTGGCATTGACGATGAGAACGCCGTCGAAGGTGTTGGCAATGCCGGCCGTGCCGTCGCGGTTGGTCCCGATGTAGTTGTTTTGGACGATATTGGCGACGGCCTCGGCGTTCTGGAGCGAGACGCCGTTCTGGCCGTTGCCGGAGAGCAGATTGCGGCCGGCCGGATCGGCGGTGCCGATGATGTTGCCGGAAGCGCCGAGGACGAGGACGCCGAAGCTGTTGTTGGGCAAGGCGGTCGTCCCCGTAGAATCTGTGCCGATGAAGTTGCCGACGATGATATTACCGGAGGCGGAATCGCCGCTGATGAAGATGCCGTTGCCGCCGAAGCGGTTAATGACAAGGCCGCGAATGACTGAATTCTCGGCGCCGAGATTAAGGCCGTCGGCGTTTGCGCCCGCGCTCGCTCCGTTCAGTTCAATCAGCGGGACGGCATTGTTGCCGACTTCGAGCGTGTTCGCGCTGGAACCGAGTTGCGTGTAGCCATCGATGACAACCGGACTGATAATCGACGGCAAAGGTGAAGTCACAGCGATCGCCTGAACGCCGGAGCCGGGGATATTGAAAATGATACTGTCCGTTTCCGCGCCGGCATTAGCAGCCAGAATTGCCTCGCGCAACGTGCAGTTAGCCGCGTTGCACACGCCATCGTTAGTGTCAGCAGTCGAGTTGACGGTAAAGACCTGCCCCGGAGCGATCTGCGCCACAAAAGCGTCGTTGCCGCCGCCGTTGGCCGCCTGAAATGGATTCAACGTGGGGAAGTTAATTGAACTGCTACTTCCCGTCACGTAAGCATTGCCGGTGGTGTCCACCGCGATGCCCAGCCCTTGATCGATGTTGGTGCCGCCGAGGTATGTCGAGTAGATGAGGGCGTTGCCCGCCGCGTTGAACTTCGTCACGAAAGCGTCGAAGAAGCCGCCATTTAAAGACGCCTGCAACGGATTGGCCGTCGGGAAATCGTTTGAACCTGTCCCCCCCGTCACATAAGCGTTGCCGGACGCATCCACCGTGATGCCGTTGCCTTCATCGTCAGCGCTGCCGCCAAGATACGTCGAGTAGATGAAGGCGTCGCCCGCCGCGTTGAACTTCGTCACGAAACCGTCGAAGATGCCCCTTAAAGATGCCTGCAACGCATTGGCTATGGGGAAGTTTGTTGAACCTGTGATCCCCGTTACGTAAGCATTGCCGGATGCGTCCACCGCGATGCCATGGCCTTCATCGGTAGAGCCGCCGCCGAGATACGTCGAGTAGGTGAGGGTGTTGCCCGCCGCGTTGAACTTCGTTACGAAAGCGTCGCCGCCGCCGCCTTGAGTTGGCTGCAACGGATTGGCCGTCGGGAAATCCGTTGAATCCGTGCCCCCCGACACATAAGTGTTGTCAGACGCATCCACCGCGATGCTATTGCCTTCGTCGTTAGAGCTGCCGCCGAGGTAGGTCGAGTAGATGAGGGCGCTGCCCGCCGCGTTAAACTTCGTCACAAACACGTCGTCGTCGCCGCCGCCGTTTGCCGGCTGTAGCGGATTCGCCGTCGGGAAATCCGTTGAACTTGTACGCCCCGTCAGGTAAGCGTTGCCGGACGCATCCACCGCGATGCCGTTGCCTAGATCACCGCTGCTGCCGCCGAGGTAAGTGGAGTAGGTTAGCGCGCTACCCGCCGCGTTGAGCTTCGTCACGAAGGCGTCGTCGCTGCCGCCGAAAGCCGCCTGAAATGGATTCGCCGTCGGGAAGTTCGTTGAATTTGTGAACCCCGTCAGGTAAGCGTTGCCGGACGTATCCGCCGCGATGCCGTTGCCTTCATCGTTACCGCTACCGCCGAGGTAGGTCGAGTAGATGAGGGCGTTGCCCGCCGCGTTGAGCTTCGTCACGAACACGTCGCCTCCGGCGCCGAAAGTCGCCTGTAGCGGGTTCGCCGTCGGGAAGTTCGAGGAGCTTGTGTTCCCCGTCACATAAGCGTTGCCGGCGGCGTCAATCGTGATGCCGGTGCCTCCATCACTGTTGATGCCGCCGAGGTAGGTTGAGTAGGAAAGCACCGGATCGATGACGAGCGGCAATGCGCGGTCGTACTCGTCCACCTCGAAGCCGACGACGCGCCGCTCCTTGATGACGTATCGGCCGGCGATCTCTTGCCTCATGCCTCCGGCCACTTCCTGATAGATCACCGGCTTGAGTTGCCGCAGTTCCCCACCGCCGCCGGGCGTTTGCAACACGAGATCGCCCGTTGCCGCATCCACTTCCAACCTCTCCGCGCCGGTGAAACGCATCCCGATCCGGTTGGGATCGCCGCCCGGCGCGACGATAAAATCATATTCAAGCTGTCGTTGATTGCCGTAATAGACGAGATCGATCCCGTCATAGACATCTTCGTATTTGACTCTCCCGAAGTGCGCGACGTTCGTGCGCCACTTTTGGGGATCGTTGCCGATAAAATAATTGCTCTTGCCGGACATCTCTTCCGCCGCCGTCACTTCCGGCTCGCGGTTCACGCCAGCACCAATCAGCGACATTCTTAAGACTGCGGATTTTTGCTCTTTAATTTCTGATTTTAGTTTGGCCGGGCTCAACGGTTGCGCGCTCGTCCCAGCGGCAGGCTCGACGGATGGAGCGGCGGTGTCGGCGTTGGCGCTTCGTAAAGAAAGAACAGCCTCTGTCGGCGTGAGGAACAGGCTGTAGCCGCTGCCGCGCGCGACGTACTTGGCGCGGGCGTCGAATTGTCCTTCGTTGCGCTCAAAGCTAAGCGGCACTTGGCCGTAGGATGCGGCGGCGGCACGCGCCCGCGCCGCATCCTTTGGCCGGCCCGCGTTCGGCGAAGCGGCGGCGGGCTTCGCGGCCGTCGCGCGATGTGGCGGCGCGTCGGGCGGCGGCATGGTCACATTCGTCAGGGTGAGGTACGCCAGTGTCAGGACCAGAAAAGCGAGAAAGAAGCGGCGGCGAGTATGAATGAAGCGAAACATGCGGGGGAATCCTTTTCGAGTTTGGGGACGTTCAAGTTTCAACACTAGGACTTCTCAATTTTTGCGGAAGCCCGCACGCAGTAAGGGCGCAGACACACTTACTTCGTGCGTGTTTCTGCATTGAGAACGGCGATGACAAATAGCTTCTCAGACGGACGCAAGACGAGCGGAGACTAAGCGGGGACAGTTTCTGGCTTAAGTCGCGACAAACGAAAATGCTTTGTTGCGGCTCTCAACGAGCATCAGTGGTTGAATGGGCGGCCAATGAGACAAGGAGAGAAGGCGGCCACTGGTCACATCCTGAGTGTCGTTCCGCGGTCTGATTCGGGGCAAGACATACCGGACTGGCGAGACGGCGGCAGCGCGGTGTGGCTTGCGAATCCCAGCGGCGAGGTGGCCGTGGGTCAGGATTGGACCGGGTCGGGGCCGGCTCTCAATCAATTTGCGGCTCACGGCGTTCGCCTTTGCTAAGGACGCAGCGCCAACGTGCATGAAGGTAGCGTATCATACAAGAGCAAACGTGCAATGTTAAGCAAATTTCGGCATTGCACAGAAAAAACTTGACACTTCCATTGGTTCTGCCATAGTTTTTTGGCCGGCAGCTAACCACCCCCGGCCCAACTCTACAGAAGTTTGCCGACCTTTCGCCCTCCGCGCCCCATCGCAGTCTTACCGTTTGCGGCGCTCCGACTGCTCGATGATTTCACACACTATTGAGGTTACACATGGAGTCTGATCGCCCGGCTGTACCGTCTCATTGGAGGCAATTGATCGCCGTCTTCTTTTCCGTCTGCGTCGTAGCAGCGAGCCTACCCGTCTCCGTCGCTCAGGACACCGTGACTGGCGCGTTTGAGGGGACGGTGACGAGCACCGACACCGGGCAGGCAATCACCGGCGCCGCCGTACAGATCATCAATCAGGCGACCGGACAAATCTTCCCGAAAACTTCAGACTCGCGCGGCCGCTTCTATCAGGGTTTGTTGCATCCGGGCATCTATACGATCCGCGTCTCCGCCTCGGGTTTCCAAACCAAGGAAGTTATCCAGCGTCTGTTTATCACGAAGACCGGCGAAGTGATTCCCGTCCCCGTCTCGCTCGATCCAGCAACGCCGGGGACCACGCCGACGCCGCCCGTGGCCGGCGCGTCGCCTTCCCCACAGCCGGCGGCCTCGCCGACGACCGCGAACCCGATTACCGAAGAAGACACAGACATCCGCGCCCGCATCAACGCCTCGGACGCCCGGCAGGGTGGAGCCTTCACCGAAGAGGAAGTCTCCACCCTGCCTTTAGGCTCCGCGACTCTCACG